>JANYBI010000304.1 GCA_025360875.1 Lentisphaerota bacterium | reverse complement strand
GCATACCAGCTTGTGGTCCCGATCCTCTCCCCGGGAGCTCCCTGATGGGTATGGGCGCCGAGGACAAGATCGATCTGCGGGTATTTCTCAGCGATGCGGTTCAGGTTGAAATCGCTTTTGTCGGACTGGAAGATCCCCTGGTGCACTGCAAGTATTATCATGTCGCATCTGGCATCCGTCACCTTGGGTATGATCTCGTCGAGAGGTCCGCCGAATGATGAAGAGCTTATGCCGGAGGCGTTCTTTCCCCAATGCCATCGGTCGAGTCCCGGAGAAGTCATGCCGATCACAGCAATCCTGACACCGTCCTTTTCAATTATTTTCCAAGCCGGCGCGAGTCTTTTGCCATTGAGATCAAGGTTAGCGGCAATTATGGATGCAGAGCACCCTTTCATGATCTCCAGGAAGCGTTCCGTGCCGAAATCGAAGTCATGGTTGCCCGGTATCCAGATGTCATATTTCAGCTCGTTAAGGAAACCGAGTCCAACATTTCCCCGCGAGAAGGAACCCGCGAAAGAGCCCTGAAGAATATCTCCGCAATCTATAAGCAGGCATTTTGCAGTACCGCCAGCTTTCTTTCTTTCCAAGTCCAGGGCTGAAGCGAGCTGACCGATGCCGGGTTCGGAGACCGAACCCGTACGCGAATGGATGT
This sequence comes from Lentisphaerota bacterium, assembly GCA_025360875.1. GTDB lineage: Bacteria > Verrucomicrobiota > Lentisphaeria > Victivallales > GWF2-50-93 > GWF2-50-93. The sequence continues at coordinate 7,085 of JANYBI010000304.1, read as the reverse complement.
CGGCGGTCTGCAGGATCGTTATTTTTTTCAATTCATCCGCCGTGGCGGATATCATTGAGAAAAATATCACGAGTATCAGAGATAAAAAATCTTTCCTCACATGTCCCCCGATAATATGGCAAGCTTGAAAATTAATACTTTATGATCCTTAGGCAAGACGTGGCGGAAAGATTTTTTAGAATTTTATTTGAATATGAGGGAAAGCGCTCAATATTATGGGGCTTTAACGATAATTTTGATAACTTTAGGAGTATTTGACATGGGAAGACATTCAAGCCTGAAAAGCACAGGCAAAATAAGGGCAAAGAGAAATGTGCTCAAGAGATTCGAGCGCATAGACGTACTTACAAAGAATGGCAAATGGAAACCCGGGAACAAGGTTCTGGGGCTTCCTAAGACCAAGGTTGTAGAGTAAGGGTCTGGCCTGAGGAATTACAAGGGATACCGGGTTTCCTGGTATCCCTTTTATTTTGCATATTCCGATATAGATTAAGGAACCTTGGGAAAAGACAAACTTTCTATAATATTAACGTTTTTCCAGCGTATTATATAGTAGTTGTCCCCGACTTAAAACACAGGAGGTTCCATATGAAACGGCTGTCGCTTACCGCATCCATATCCATATTTCTTTCCGTTGCAGCCTATTGCACCATGGCAGGCACCATCGCCTTCAAGGAGAAGGATGGAAGCACTACGACCTTGTCAAACGCGGAAATTGTGGCTATTAGAGATGGCACTATCATCATTGAAAAAGACAAGAAGAGACGCTCATTCCCTCTCAGCAGCATAGCCTCATATTCGCCCACTGACACAAGCTCCGCGGCAAGCGACAAATCGCTGCCAGGGGAATTCAGCGACTACAAGATAACCATAATGGACGTAAAAGCCCCGGACAAGGATAAGATGTCCGGGACGAGTACCAAGAACTCATCTGTCGCAGGTGACAAGACGGCGACTGTTGAGATTGAATATTCGCTGACAAGATTGAATCCTGAAATCAAAAAGATAAAGGCCCCGTATGTTTATATTTATCTGCTTCTCCCTCCAGCCAGTGATTCAGGGGAAAGGGAAGTTGTCAGATACTGTTTCCCTGATGCCGCGAAACCCAAGGGCAAGGGATATGACGAAGCTGCCATAAAGGAGAAAGTCAACGGATTCGACAGGAAGATAATCGACGAGAGCGAAAGAGAGAAGGACTTGAAAACCGAGCTGAAGAACATGGGGGATGAAAAAGTAAAGTTTGAGCTGAAAAGCATAAAGAACCGCAAGTTAATAGCCTACCACATAGAAGTCTGGGGCACTGACTCCATTGTAGCCACAAAGGATTGGCAGGACTTCGATTCAAAAGTCTCCAAGAACTGGTGGGAAAAATACTGAGCCTGCACAATAATATCAATGCCCTGAGCGTTGTATAATATGGAAAATGACCATAAACGAGAGCTGTCAGATTCTGAATTGATAGACAGTTTTCTCAAGGATGAACTATCTGCGTTCGAGGCATTGTATGAGAGATACAGGAAACAGCTATACTCCTATCTGCACAGGCTTATGCCTGGACAGCACGCCCTTGTCGACGACATATTCCAGCAGACCTGGATACGGGTCATCGGACAGCTCCATGCCTACAGGCACAACCAGAAATTCCTTGCGTGGATTATCAGGATATCCCACAATCTCGCGATTGACCATTTCAGGAGGAGCAAGCACGAGGAGACAAACGACTTCGAAAGCGACAGGAACATTTTCTTCTCGGAAGAAAAATATGAGCCATGGAGGAACATCGACAGTTCCGAGCTTTCCGCAGCTCTCGAACAATGCATACGGAAGCTTCCTCATGACCAGCGCGAGGTGTTTCTGCTCCGTCAGGAAAATATCGGATTCAAGGAGATCGCCAAAATACAGAAATGTTCTATCAACACAGCTCTCGGCAGGATGCAATACGCCATCAGAAACCTGCAGAAACAGCTGTCTGAATGGAATTTCAGAAAGGGGTAAGCCATCATGAACTGCGAAAATGCAAGAGAGATGATTCTTTCGGAGGACTCCTCAGACTGTATCCGGGAACATATAGCGGCATGTCCTGATTGCCGGAGCCTTGCAGCAGGTTGGGCAGCCCTGAAGGATCTGAAACCTGTTCCTGCTGAGCCTTCGACAAACCTTGATTTCAAGATCATAAGTGCCGCGAACGCACATCCCGGACTTATGAAAAGGCATCGCCATCAGGTACTCGTAAGACGTTTTGTAATTTACGCTACCGCAGCCTCATGCGCCCTGATCACATGGGTTGTCCTCAATACAATCCATAATCAGGCAAAGCTCGAGCAATACGGGAGTTTCTGGAAAAATATCGATGTTGAAAATGAATTCTATGTACTGATGTCGGAACTTGATTTCGGAATCAGGGATATCAGTTCAGAAGCTTATTCGGATATCAGCACAGAATCCCCCGAGCCAGACATAAGCAATCCTGAAGACCTTTCCACATGATCTGTTTTTCCAGACGATGATAATTTTCGCTGTTTGTTTTTAAGCTGTCCAGCAGTATAATTCACTCAATGCATGGATGATTTTCCATATTCCATGCGTCAATTTATCCTGCAGAGGGGATTTATGAAGGTTGATATCGGCGCCTGTTTCAATTACGGAATTGAGAAAGTAAGACAGAATCCCGTATTCTATATCCTCGGTTTTTTTCTCGTTGCCGGCATCGGGATCGGATTCAAACTTATCGCACAAGGAACCGGTTTTATCGCCAGCCTGGTTCTTCAAAGCCTTATTGATGTAAGCAAACATTCCGCCCTTACATTTGAATACATAGCTGCAGGAATCATCGGCCTGGCACTCTCATTCTTCCTTGCCCCGTTCCTAGTCGGATATTTTAGAGGTATAAAAAAAGAATATGATGGGGGAAAGGCCGAACCGCTGGACGTCCTGCTGGCGGTTGACGTACTGAGCCCGAGTGTTGCGAACTACGCAATAGCAATCCTGCTGATAACCGCCGGATTCGTATGCTGCATAATTCCGGGGATCATTCTCGCCCCCCTAGCACCTCTTACTATCTTCTTTCTTGCCAGAGGCGATCTTCAGGGAATCGACGCCCTGAAGAAAGCCGTGGAGATATTGAAAAAGAATCCTGTCTTGATACTCTGGAATCTTGTCTTTGGAATCACTGGAGCGCTGGGGATAATCCTCTGTTTCGTGGGAATACTTGTGACCGTCCCGATTTCAATCTGCGCCATGTATAAGCTTTTCCGGCAAGTAGCTGGAGAGGAGGAAACTCGTGTCGTCTGGATGGAGGAAGATACCTCATCAGATGAAGCACAAGAGGAGCCTGGAGAACCCTCCGCCGACGGAATGCCGGCGCCAGGATTGACACGAGAGGCCAGAGATACATCTGACGACAGTCCATACAAGCTCAAAAAATAAGGCGTCAGACATTCGATTTCGAACTTCCATCGTCGGGCTGGGATCCCTGACTGGAGTGCCGATATTCCGGCAATCAGTCAAAAAGCATATATTCCTTGCATGAATCGACAACCTCGACTTCCTTGACGCCGATTCCAAGGAGGTGTCCTTTCATCTTCTCGAGCTCCTCATCTTCGCCGTGTACCAGGAAGACTTTCCTGAGCCTGTTGAGATCCATGTGCCCGACAAACTCCTTGACATCATTGTAATCGGCATGAGCGCTGAACGTGTTAAGTATCTTGACTCTCGCGTTCAGCTTGTATATCTGCCCGAATATCTTTACTTCGGGCTGTCTCTCGGCGAGACGCCTTCCGAGCGTGTCTTCAGCCATGAATCCTACCACGAGAATGGTGTTGCGGGGATCCTCAATATTGTTTTTCAGGTGATGGAGTATCCTTCCGGCCTCACACATTCCGCTGCTGGAAATAATTATGCAGGGATCGTCCTTCTCGTTTAGCTGTTTCGACTCGGCGACATTCGTAATGTAATGGAGTGTCTCAAAGCCGAAAGGGTTCTTGTCCTGTATCAGGAATTCCTCGCGCACCGAGTCATCAAAGCATTCCTGATGGACCCTGAAAATACTTGTCGCATTGAATGCCATCGGGCTGTCAACATATATCTCTATCCTCGGAATTTTCCTAGCGTTCACAAGCTGGTGCAGATAGTAGATGATATCCTGGGTCCTCTCCACTGCGAATGCCGGAATGATTATTTTCCCGCCGCGTTCCACCGTCTCACGGATCACTTCGCAAAGCTGCCTGCACGCGTCCTCGATAGGATCGTGCAACCTGTTGCCGTAAGTCGCTTCGCATACAAGGTAGTCGGCGGACGGAATCTGTTCGGGATCATGGATTATAGGAGTTCCTTTTCTCCCGAGATCCCCGGTAAATGCGACTTTCCTCCCCTGTCCGATATCGACGACCGGCATCGCCGAACCCAGGATATGTCCGGCATTGAAGAAAGAGCATTTTATCGAGTCGGCGACAAAGAAGTCACGGTGATAGCTTATGGTTATGAACTGTTCGAGGACCTTTATCACATCCTTGACCCCAAAGAGCGGCTGGAACGGTTCCTTGTCACCATAGGTTTTCTTCTTGCTCATCCACTCCGCATCCCTTTCCTGGATGTGGGCGGTATCGGCCATGATAAGACCTGCGATATCGCGGGTTGCAGGCGTGGCATATACGTTTCCTTTGAATCCGCATGCTGAAAGATAAGGAAGACGGCATGAGTGGTCGCAATGCCCATGGGTCAGAACCACGGTCTCTATTGTCGCCGGATCGAAGAAAAACTGCCTGTTCTTCTGTTCCGCAATAACGCGCTTTCCCTGGAACATCCCGCAGTCGACAAGCAGTTTCACACCGTCGACATCCAGCATATGGGTCGAACCGGTGACTTCATGGTTGGCGCCATAAGAGATAAATTTTACTGACATGAATATGAGATCCTTTTAAATAAGAATTAGCATTTCATTTAAATATCCGTCTAAAATGTTTTTTTCAATCGCCATCTTCAGAATAATTTGCTCAAATTTGTGGATTAGTGGTAAAAATACAATCTGAGAAAGTCTGTGGCGAAAATCATGCAGTCAATCTTCTCGGCGCAGCCGGATTGGCTTCAACCCATTTCTTGAATCTCGGTGACGGACCGAGCCTGACATCATCCAGGAAGGGTCTCATCTCTTCCAAAGTCTTTATTTTACAGACCGAATTCTTGAGTTCGCCAGGATATCCCCTGCCCTTCAGATAGTCAATCATCAGCTTCCTTGAAATCCTCATCCCAATCTCCTCGCCATAAAGTTCCGCCATGTCGGAGACATGCATCAATATTTCATCGGCCAGCTCGTCCGAAGTCGGAGGATAAAAATCAGCATCCTTCATGATTTCATCGAATATCCAGGGATTGCCCATGGCTCCACGGGCGACCATCACACAGTCGCAGCCGGTACCGGTACGGAGTTCAGCATAAGTCGAGCTGCTGAAAACACCGCCGTTTGCGATGAGTTGAGTCTTGACATTTTCCCTCACCGCTGCAATGATCTTGAATTTCACATCGCCGGAATAGACCTTCGACATCACTCTTCCATGGAGGGTTACCGCAGCAGCGCCAGCTTCAACAAGCATTTTGACAAGATGGATTGTCGGCGCAGGATCAATCTCGTCAATTATCCTTGTCTTCACAGTCACTGGAACCTGGGAATTCCTGATGAGTATCTCAAGGGCCCTGATTGCCTCTTCCGTCTTTCTGGCCAGAGCAGCACCCTCGCCTTTCCTGACAACTTTCTTTGCCGGACAGCCGAGATTGAAATCAAGTACATTCACGTCATGCTGACTTATGATCCGTGCAGCCTTCTTGAGGATCTCATGTTCCGAACCGACAATCTGTACGCCCAGCCAGGTCTCGTTTTTACCGCGCTTTAGCATAGTCAAGGTCTTACCGTGCCCAAACACAAGTGAACCGGCATCTATCATCTCAGTAAAGGCGAAAAGACAGCCATGCCGCCGGGCTGAACTTCTGTATGGAAGATCCGTGAATCCGGCAAGCGGAGCGAGAATCACGGAATTGTCAGGATAAATTTTCATGAAGGAAAACCCTTTTCAGACCACGAAACAAAATAATAATTGAATTTTTCGCCGATACTCCGGTTCACCGATTCTATATTCTTGGCCACTCGGCCACTTCCTACTTCCCCTTCAGCACTCCCCGTCTCACCGCTTCAAAGAGAATAACGGTCGCAGCCTGGGCGACATTTATGGATTCGATTTTTCCGGGCATGGGTATCACAATTGGAATTCCGCCTTTCAGATCACCGGCTCCGTGAGCCTCACTTCCAAAGATTATTGCGGATTTCGCAAAAAGATTCTTCTCCTCGAAACAGCTGGATTTTCCGGCCGGCTCGGTCCTATAGAACTTATCATGTCCAAATCTGCGAAGTTCGCAGGCCATCTCCTCAAGTCCAGGGAAAAGGCGCATTTTCAATGCGAACTGGGAAGCCAGAGCCGAGCGGATGACCTTGTCATTGAACGGATCCACCGTTCCGTCGGTCAGCCATAATTCCTTCAGCCCTACCGCCCTTACCGTCCTAATGATAGTACCGAGGTTTCCCGGATCCGATACACGATCAAGTGCTATGATGAAAGGATCGGAGGGCGGAACGGAGTCAGCGATCATCGCAGGTTTCCGGGCGACAATGAGACATCCCTGTGGTATGACAGTGGCGGAAAGGGAATCGAATTCGCCTTTTGAAATCTTCTCGAATGCGACATTCGCAAGGGAGGACTCATCAAAATCTTCAGAACACACCGCAAGGCTGACAAGGTCAGAGCGCAGCGCTATAAGTTCCCGGCAGCACCTCAACCCCTCACAGACACAGAGGTCATGCTTTTTCCTGCCGTGCCTCGTATAGAGGGATCTTATCAGAGCCCTGTTTTTGTTCGCAAGCATCGACTGCACTCCTCAAGAGAACCATGAATGTCCAATATCCAACAAGGAATTTCCAATATCCATTGAAATATTATCTGGAGACTTGCCGATGTTCAACTTCATCATTGGATATTTCTTGTTCATTATTGGATATTCAATTGTTAATCCTTATCATCAATCTCTATGGTTTCAAGAGC
>JANYBI010000299.1 GCA_025360875.1 Lentisphaerota bacterium | reverse complement strand
GATCTTGCCGACATCCCGGCCGAAGTTGAACAGGCGGCCGAGTTCAGATACAGGAATCCTATTATCCATCCCGGCACCATGATCGTGGCGATAAGCCAGTCGGGCGAGACCGCGGACACACTGGCCGCAGTAAGGGAAGCCAAGCAGAAAGGTGCGATTGTCGCAGGCATATGCAATGTCGTAGGCTCGACGATTCCGCGGGAGACCGGACGTGGCGTATATCTGCATGCAGGTCCGGAAATTGGTGTCGCATCCACAAAGGCGTTCACCTGCCAGGTGGCAGTTCTCCTTATGATGGCGCTGAAGTTCGGACGGGCGCGCAGGCTATCAAGGCAGGCCGGCATAGAACTTGTTGAAGACATAAGGCGCATACCCGAACTTGTGAAGAAGGTACTTGCCAGCTCGAAGAACATTGAGAAAGTCGCAAAAAAATATGCACAGGCGAAGGATTTCTTCTTCATCGGACGAGGATATCTGTATCCGGTGGCGATAGAGGGGGCGTTGAAGCTCAAGGAAATCAGCTATGTGCACGCCGAAGGATATCACGCGGCGGAACTGAAGCATGGCCCGATAGCCCTCCTTGACAAGACGGTTCCGGTGCTGGCGCTCGCTAACAACATTCCCGGCAAGGACAAGATCATAGGCAACATGCAGGAATGCAGGGCCAGGAAATCTCCGGTTATCGCACTGGCCACCGAAGGCGACAACGATATCCGCAGCCACGCTGATGACATCATATGGATACCGGAATGCTCAAGATTCACCACTCCGATTCCATCCGTTGTCGCCCTTCAGCTCCTATCATATTATATCGCAAAGGAACGCGGATGCCCGATAGATCAGCCACGCAACCTGGCGAAAAGCGTAACAGTGGAATAATGTCCGAATCACTTTTAAAGAGCAGGAATTTCGTATTTCTGTCGGCATGTGCGATACTTGCCGCCCTTTCCTTCAATTTCATCCTTGGCTCCTTTTTCAGGCCGCTGTGGTTTGATGAGGCCATAACTGTGATGGACTTCGTGCTTCAGCCGAATCCAGCTGACATCTACAGGTTCTACAATATTCCAAACAACCATATTGTCTACAATCTTTTTCTACGCCTGTGGATCGATCTCTGCGGTCCAATTCCTTATCTGGACAAAGTCTCGCTTCGTCTGTTCACCGTGCTGACTACGGTTGCGTCGATCATCTTGATCCTCCGGTTCTGGGGCAGGAGATTCAGCAGGGAAACTGCGATCATCGCAAGTTTCTGCCTGGTGCTTTCCCCGGCATTCGCGATCTATTCCACAGCTGTCCGCGGGTACATGCTGAGCATCCTGTTCATAATTATCGCGCTCGAGTTCTCGCTGCGTTATATGGAGACGGGGAGGAAGTCGCATCTTGCAATCCTGTTTGCAGTTTCTTTTCTTACAGCAGGAATAATGCCCACAAACCTTATCGCATCAGCTGCTATCTTCATCCTGATGATTCCTTCCTTCAAGACTAAGGATCTGTTCGGAACCAGGACCATGCTTCTGGCCGCGGTCCCGGTTGCGGCTTTTATTCTCTTCTATCTCCCGATTGCAGGCAAGCTTATCAAGGCTCTCTCCCTTTCAGAGGGATGGTCCGACGGCTTCGGCGCGTCGATCCATTTCTACGGGGCATTCGCCATTTCATTCCTGCCCCTGATCATACTGGCTGCAGTCTCAAGATTGATATCCGGGGAAAAATCACCCCTGTCAAGCATTGTTCCAGTCACGCTTATCTTCCTTATCCCGCTGGTCATTTTCATGGCAAAGTCCCCTGCCCCGTTTCCAAGGGCGTTCATATGCCTGTGGCCCATATGGATGGTCATCCTGTGCAGGAGCGCGGATCCGATTGTCAGGCGGCTCAATGGCAGATATTCAGGACTTGCCCTGGCGGGACTGCTCCTGATATGTCTGGCATGTGCGGCCGGACCATATAAATTTTCATCCCAGCTCTCAGGAATTATCTCGAAAGGCGGACAGGATGATTTTTTCAAACCATATTTCATGCGAGCTGATTTCCGTCCGACAGAGACAATATCAAAATGTACCGAGCTTGCCG
>JANYBI010000284.1 GCA_025360875.1 Lentisphaerota bacterium | reverse complement strand
CTGTCGTTGAGCGCGCTGAATTCCGAATCCTTGTTCAGCAGCCTGTTGAAACTCAAAAGGAGATTGTAGTATCCGAGAAAGGCCGCATGATCTGATTTGGTGTCAAGCGATTCAATCGGGTCGTCGCCCCAGCTGCTTTTGTCGAATTCCCTTACATGCGGGTCCTGGATCCGTCTTATGCATTCTTCCATCTGCCTGATATATCCGCCTGCATTTTCCGGATACAGTATCGCCATCTGCCCAAACCCCATGCCGGACATCATATAGGTGCCGAACAGCCATTCGCCGTTGAAGAGCTCCGAACCTGTCTTGAAATTCCCGCCATCCAATTTCCCTGACAACATAGTCTCCGACTGCCGTGCAATCATCTCCTGTATCGGCCCTTCATTCCTGAATATGGCCCCTGCTTCCCGCGCACACCAGTTGTGTGGGACAAGATAAGCCCCCATGAAAATCAGGACCGACAGGCATGCCAGCCTCAGCGTAGATTTCAATGTTGGCTTTTCTTTCACAGTCACCCTCTATCTTTTCGGCACATCAACCGTTTCAGAGAATAACTTACCCCAATGTGCCATGAAAAACATCTTCTCCTTAGGAAGAAGGGTGTCCGCCGTGCCAACTATCGGACGGAGCGCCGTCATCATCTGCAGGGATGTGATCATGAATATCATTATCCAGAACAGCGGATAGAACATGTTCCTGCACTTGAGCGCATGAGCCGCCTTCATCATGAGGCTCATGCCGAACAATGTGCTCGTTCCCCAAAACAGGAGATGGAAAAATCCGATGAAGAATACCGTAGTCGTCGACTGGGAGAAGACCCAGGCTATCGGGGCGAACCCGATCAGCAGGATTGAAAATACGGATACTGCTGCAAGAAGGACAAGCATTGCAGTTCCCGGCTTGACATCTATTCCTGAAAGGCAGGAAAAGATGTAGAAGCTGGGGTAGCAGAACAAAACCGCAAGCATCAGCCCGCCTATTATCTTTGCTGGCGCCATATACCATTGGATTCCGCCAGAAAAGCTTCCGACGATGACGCCGTAGCCCGCAAGGCAGACCAGGTTTATCAGGATTACGTTCACTAGGAATCCGGTATTTGAGATCTTCCCGAATCCTGTTACGACCTTGAGCGGATCCTTGAGCAGGTTTTCCGCAATCCATGACAGCTTGTTCGCATCTTCATAGCAGTTTGTATCAGCATTCCCTGTATTCTCGGACGAATTGATGTTTGCCTTTTCCTCATTCATAAACACCTCCTTGTTTAATTGCATAGAATGTTAGAATTATTTAGACAGGATTACGGGATTTTCGGGATTCATTGAATTAATCATATCCTGCAAATCCAGTTATCCTGTCAAGTAAATTTTGTCTTCGCATATAAGTCTTTAAAGGAACAGAGCCCTTGCCGTATGGAACACCGCCTCGAAGAAATTGCCGTCAAAAGCCTTCTCCCTCAGGAATTCCACGGCGCCAGACGGTCCGCCGATGAAAGGCCTCATTATCCAGGAAAGCTGGGATCCCAGGAGCAGGTTGACGGCAAGCCATGAGAAGATAATCCGTCTGGAAACCTCCGTCGTTCCGGTAAAATGCAGCACAAGCCTGTAGAGATGCAGATTCGAGATCACGCCTGCAAAGGCTATTGAAAACACGTTGAACAGCAATATTCCATGGTGCGCCATTGCTGAATTCGGATCTGAAACCGATGGGCTGTTCCATATCAGACATAGCATGAGCGGCGCGAAAGACGCTAGAATTATTGATGCGATAGCGTATGACATCAATACGGACATCAATGATTCCCTGAACGTCATCTTGGCCCCCAGTATCTTTGCAAACATGCCGTTTATCAGCGCATTGCCGGCAGTGACAAGCAGGATGAGCAGCGGGAACTTCATCGAAACATACAGGCTCTGTAGCGGCGACCTCCATATTCCAACGCTCATGCCGTAGAGCGCGCTGCATATGACTGCAATTGCCAGGCAGGAGTACAGGAACCCG
>JANYBI010000486.1 GCA_025360875.1 Lentisphaerota bacterium | reverse complement strand
TCAAAAATGGCTGCATGAAAGATTTGCCGCGCTCTTACAGCGGCTAATGGATGTATTCGAAATAAAAAGCATGGCGGATCTTCGTCCGCAGTGTATATTCACGGACTGACAAGTAACTCAGAATACGGGACTCTCAAGAATTTTATTGAGTTTATCCAAATTGACCGTAGCCTGATTTCTTTTTGAAGTCCAGGCTTTTATTTTCTTGGACTTGCCGACAGGCCCATCGTTTTGAGAAACAATCTGTATAGTAAAGTGATCCAATCCGGCAACCTTGCTAGGATGAGGGCTAACCTCAAAGACAACATTCATTTTACGTCGTTCACTGGGAACAAGAACCTGCTGTCCTATCAAACCGGATAGATGTTCATCGGTCTCATCTTCTTTTACAACTGGCAGGTCTGTTTCCTGAACTGTCAGCAGAATTATTTCCCTTGAAATCTCCCCTTGGAATGTCCATTTGTCGAATGATATATTCCAGTAATTTTTGTCTATTGCAATAGATTCTGTCCATATGTCGGGATCTTGTACGTCATATTTATCAAAAAATGAAAACAGGCGGGTTTTAAGTTCATTGTCTGTTAGCCGCAAAGATGCAATTCGTCCCCGAAATGATTTGCTGGATCCCATCATGCTACGGATACTGTTCAGATTCCGACGAACTTGACCGTTGACCGTCTCAGGATTTGCGAAGAGCTTAAAGTCCGGGATTAAGGTCAGTTCATATAGGCTGGCGCCTAAGGTTTCACCATCTTGTCCATTTTCCAGCGCAGTCAGTAAATATCGCACTCTGGCAAGATCATCTGCGAACTGCCATTTTTCCTCAGACAGAATACTGAAAATATCACGGATGTGGCCAATTAATGTTGCTGGAAAACGTTCAATCAAACTCCCTGTCAGCTTCTCATAGATTGATGTGAAAGTCAGTTCCTCAAAAGTAGCTACTCCGAAAGAATCTTCGGCACTTGTACGTAGTGAAGCAGGAATAAAAACCAATAATGGCGGGCGCAGTTTTCCGTCGGACTCAGGGTTCCGTAGTTCAACGAGCTTTGTCGAGGTTATCCGATATTCCATGTCTTCCTGATCGTGTCCAGCCAAGATGAAAACATTATCGCAAGGACAGCTGTGGCGCAGTTCTTTGCAGACCATCTCCATTATTTCAGATTCAAGATCTGTCACCCTCATGCAGTGCCCAGGGCCGCGATCTTTCAGGATTTCTTTGATCTGCTGACAAAGCAGATTTGCCACGGTGGAGTTTAACTTCTCCCGGGGCAGCTTGGTAAAAGCGTTACTCATGTCTGCCTTCCTTTATTTTCATTTCCTTTGGTTTTCGCAATCGCATAACGCGGCGACACTTTCTGCGTCACATAAGCATCCGACAGGTCTTCGTAGAAGCCAATCTCTCGAAGGCGTCGCTTGAACGCTTCCAGGTTGAGACGCAATGCACGGCGATCTAATATGCTGCTTTTATTTTGCTCGTTTTCTGGTAGACGGTCTATGTATAGGCCATAGCGATTTTTCAAAAAGTCAAGAAGTTCTTCAATCCGTAATTCTCTTGTCGAAAAACGACCACCGTCTTGTATCAGTACAGCCGTCTGCAAAAGGACTTCGAGCAGTTTGCTTCCAAGTACAAAACGGCGAGCACTGCCTCTTGAACGAGATTGGTATAACAGCCCGTTCTCTTTGTTTTTAAGGAGAAGCGAGTCCAGGCACTGCGTGATGTATTCACGGTGATACTTGCTTCTGTATGCCATCAATACTTCTATGAATTTGTTAAATTCATCAAGATCCATTGCTAGGACTTCTCGTATTTCAGGATCCAAGTCCTCGACTTTAGAGCCTGATTCTTCTATCATTCTTGCAAGACGCGATGAAAAATAGGCAGATCTGTTATTGGCCTGTTCCGGCTTCAATAGTGCAAGCAATTCTGAAACATCAAAATATCCGCGCTCCGGCAGTGGCATTTTGCCTTGAAGACGGAGATTATCAGCCATCTCATCAAGCTTTTTTACGATGAAGTTGGCATGCACGAACGCAGGAATCTGTCGATAGATACGGTCAGTGGACCTTTGAGCCAGCTCAGCCATCCGAGGGTTGTTTACATCCCCCATATCCACAACCAACGCTATGCGATAAGGACAGCCATCAAGCACATTCTCTAGTTCCGTGTTTGCGGAACAGTCAGTGATACTGCAAATATTGTCCACTGATTTCTGTTTGACCAGCTTAGGAAGCATTTGCAACAGTTTAATATGGTATAGCGCCAAGTGGAATGCGATGAGAGTTTTTATATAGTCCACCAAGACAGAACGTGGAACGTAGGGTTCATAGGCCAGAAGTCGCAGTATATCGTCGGCCATTATGTCGGCATTGCCGATGCATATTGGACGATGGCGTTCAGGTTCATCTGAACTCCTGGCATCTTGGGTGACCTGGTGGTCAAGCCTCAGAAGAGCTTGAGTTTCGACATCAACATTAACTCCGGTATCATATTTGTCGGTATTGAAGTCATAGCCTGTAAAAAAGAATTTCTTCAGAGCATCTCTGACGGACTGCCCTTTCCCCTTTCTGGCAAAATACAGCATCCAATATGCTTGTTCGGCCGCACCGTAATCTCTGGCAAGCTTTCTGTTACGGAATTTGTAGGTATTGCCATGCAACGGACGGGGCGCCGCTACTGCCTGTCCAGGCTTACCCCTATTCACCAAATCGAGAAGTTCTGTTTCAAGCCATTTATAAACGATTGCTCGATTTGTTTTGAATCCGATAAAAAACTCCTCATTATCTAGAAATTCATTCAAGAAATCATCTATTGTCAGCACTTTTCCGCGGGAGAACCTGTTTGTATGCCCGTCATATTTTAAACGAGGGAAAAGCATTGTCAGCACACGATCCATTTCGATGTGCTTGAAGTCCAAATATGTAGTTTTGGAAGTCCGAAACTCCTTGTCTCTACTTTTTATCGACATTATACGCTTCCCCCTTTTCGGAAATCTTTAGATTCAGGGCGCCATTATCTGTCCTACGGATCTGGTAAAAACGATGGCCTGTCTCCGTTAACAGCACCTCCTGGTAAGGTGAAGCAGACAGGACGTTCTTGAAAACAGCCAAACTGAGACAGAAGCCTTGCTGTTCCTCGATGCTTGGCTGATAACCATGGTTTAAGCCGAAGTTCCTATAACAAGAAAACGCTTTGCCCTTTATCTTCAATGAGTTAAATCTAAATCGCCTCTTCCGGTACTGGACACATCCTATTCGAGTTTGAAGCCGAGGAGTTCAAACGCCTTGCGCTGGAGTGCCGA
>JANYBI010000274.1 GCA_025360875.1 Lentisphaerota bacterium | reverse complement strand
TTTCGTGTAATTCGTGTGTTTCGTGGTTCGTTCTTCCTAGGCCGAATCCCTCACTATCAGTTCGCAATCGATCGACTCCCCTGAAACATTTTTTCCGCCGTCCATGATCCGCTTGAGGAGATTTACGGATTTCTCGCCGATCTCATCTAGGTGGAGGCGCACTGTTGTCAGGGCAGGGGAGAAATACTTAGCTATCTTGATATCGTCGAAACCTATTACGGCGATATCCCCGGGCACTTTGCAGCCCTTTGACAGTGCCGCCTTGATGAATCCTATTGCGAGAATGTCGTTTGCGCACAGGACGCAGTCTGTTTCAGGCGCAGCTTTCAGCACGCGTTCACAGGACGAGAAACCGTCCTGGAACGTACTACCGCCGTTGTCAAACAGGATATTGGAGGCGTGCGGACCGAATCCAGCCTTGAACCCCTCCCTCTTGCGCCTGTCGAAGATTCCGCCTATGTACGCCGGACATTTCCTGCCTGTATCCTTGAAATATTTGCCGGCCAGCATGGCGCCGCGCGAGTTGTCGAAGGTTACGGCACAGTTGTTTTCACCGGACATATGGCCGATGACAACGCATGGGAGCGCGGCGTTCCGTGCGGTTTTGACGAGTTCAGCAGACTCGGCAGTTCCAGCGGTCACGATTATTCCAGAAATGCTCCCGTTCAGGATGACATCCTTGCAGAAGTCCATGGATTCCGGATACAGCGGATGCACCTGCAGGGGGTTTGCGTTCAAGGATGTGGCTCCGCTTACGCCGAACATTATCTCAGAGATGAAGTAGTCCGGCTCGCCTTTGATGAGCGGCGGATAGAAGAAAGCGACGACATGGGATTTCCTGGTGATCAGGTTTCTTGCATGGTAGTTGGCCCTGTAGCCCAGAGACTCCGACTTTGATATTATCATCCTGCGGGTCTTTTCGCTGATACGTCCTTTGGTCCCGAAGGCGCGGGAGACCGTGGCGGTGGAGATGCCAAGCCTTGAAGCGAATTCCTTGATGTTCAGCCTGCGTTTTTTCATTGCGGCCCCAGATTGCGTAACTGTTTACGCATAATTAAGAACATTATGTCCATATGTCAAGCCCGGCAAGAGGGGAAGTTCGAAAGTTCGTAAATGCGGGAGTGCGAAAGTTTGAATATTGGAACATGTCTGGAACTTGGAGGTTTGGAATTTTGAGCTTATTTGATATTTGGAACTTGGTGTCTGGAATTTAGTTAAGCCTCCCTTCAGTGTTGCAAATGGCGCCCCCGTGGGATATAATACGAAAAAAGGCGCTTGGTCATGGCCGATGAATTTCCCATAAGCGACGTTACTCAGGTGATATCCAGGGAGAGCCTGAAGGAGATTAAGACGATTCCTATAGTATGCCCTTGGTGCAATATGATCTACAAGGTCGCGGAATGGCAGGTCGATAGGGACAAGCGTACGGGAATATCCCATGGCATTTGTCCGAAATGCTATAAGAAGATGAAAAAAAGCGCCAAAATCTGATTGATGACCAGCAAAAATCTTCATTAAGGAATTTTATTCATGGCTGATACTGACCCAAAAGATGATAGGACGCAGCGGATATCCAGGGACACACTGAGGGAAGTCAAGAAGATCCCGGTGGTCTGCCCATGGTGCAATCAGGTCTTCACCCTTGCCGGCGAAGAGGTCGAGCAGGGCAGGAAGACCGGAGTCACACATAAGATCTGCCCGAAATGCCTCAAGAAAGTCAAGGACTCCGACGATTCTCCGTCAGCCTGAACAGGCACTGTACCGCTGTTTCTCTTGGACATCCGGTATCCGTTCGGGAATTTCATCCCGAACGGCAAATCCTGGTGGACCCAGTCCTCCTTTGTCGGAACTCCGGATTTCCTTATCTTCACTTGTTGATAAACGCAGGCAGCCTGATATAGTCCATATGGGAAATGGAACAGCCTATTGCTAGCTTAAAATCTAAATAATGGCAGTTAATTTAGCCTTAAGCCTGTTTATCCGGATTTATTTATGTGTATCAGTTTTATTATTAATAAGTTATTAATCCCCGGGGATCGTATAGGAGACACAGACACAGTTCTTCCCGCACTTGAGATAATTGACAATCACCGATCCTATCAGCATGTCGAGGTTTTCATTCAAGCACCTTATCTTTTCCCTTTTCCTTCTCCCATCCATCGTCATCCTCCTCTTTTAATGGTCAGCTTGTATACTGACCATATTATATCACAAAGAAACCATGCGTCAATGGGTCTCTTGAAAAAACATTTGATTTTTTTTTGGGGGGGGGGTAGCTTGTAAGATTATCCGGAGGAATTACATTGATACGTAGTTTACTGAATATTTACGAAAACAGGGGGGTACAGGGGGGTAGCTGATGCATAAAAAATATCTGATTCCTTTATTAATCCTAATTTCAGCTTTGCTCGCAGGATGCGGTGGAAAACAGGAAAAGAGGCTGATTTTCCACGCCGGTGCCGGACAACGGTCTTCACTGGATGAATGCGCTGAAGTCTTCTGCGCCGCCAATCCTGACATCAAGGTTGATTTCTGCTACATAGGGATCTGGTTATTTCATGTCCGATATTGCAATTTCAAAGGAGGGGGATCTCTACATGCCGGGCGAGGAGTTCTATATGCTCCAGGCCGCTGATAAGGGCCATATAAAGGATTATGATCCGAAAAATGAAGTCCCTGCCTATTTTGTGACAGTCATCATTACTCCTGCCGGCAATCCAAAGAACATAAGAAGTGTTGAGGATTTTGTCAAGGAGGGTGTCAGGGTTGGCATAGGAGATGAAAATGCCTGTGCAATAGGCAAATGGCATGAGAAGATTTTTAAAAAGGCCGGCATCTGGGACAAGGTAAAGAAGAATGCCGTTATGAATGCAAAATGCATCCCGGAACTTGGTAACGCCTGCCAGTTGAAGGCTATTGATGCGGCAATCGTCTGGGGAACCACTGCCGTCCTTTATCTAAATGATGTTGACATTGTGCCGATACAGACCGAATACCGCGGACTTGTAAGGCTCCCAATAGGATTG
>JANYBI010000481.1 GCA_025360875.1 Lentisphaerota bacterium | reverse complement strand
TTGAAGGTATAAGTCTCGTCCACGGTCGGACTGACAGGCGAACCGAGCTTGACCTTCTGCAATCCTTCAACGATCACCATCTCGCCCTCCTTGAGCCCGTCGACGACCTGTATGGAAGGACCGTTTTTGATTCCGGTCTTTATCACGCGCTGGGCAACCTTGTTATCCGTCCCGACCACAAGCACGTACTTGCCAATCTGGCTTTCCTGGATCGACGACTGCGGAATGAGAAGGGCAGGCTTCTCCGCCTTGTCCTTCAGGATGACCTTGACATACATTCCCGGGACAAGTATCTGGTCCGGATTCGGGAATAGCGCCTCTATCAGCATGGTTCCGGTAGAGCTGTTCACCTTGTTGTCAAAGAAGCTGATTTTTCCCTCCTGCCCATATATCTTCCCGTCCTGGAACTGTACAAGCACGAACACCTCGTCCTTTTTGGCAGTATTCAACTTCAGGCTTTCCATCTTTAAGTTCACCAGATCAACTTCGTTGACATTGAACTGCATCCTGATCGGATCAAGCTTCACGACATTCGCTAGCTTCTTGCTTCCGGGCCCTACAAGGTTCCCTTCGCTGTATGTGTAGAAGCCGATCCTGCCGTCAAACGGCGCGCTTATCGACGTGTAGCTGAAATCAAGTTTCGCATTTGCAAGCGCGGCCTCGGCCTGCATGACAGCGGCCTTGGCCTCCATGAATGCCGCATTGGCGTCATCGAAATTCTTTTTGGCGGTAGCATCCGCTTCAAACAGCTTCTTCTGCCGGGCATATGTCGTTTCGGCATTTCCGTACGTTGCCTGCACCTTCAGCAGGGCCGCCTCCGCCGCCTCGACGTTGGCCTTGTACTGTTCCTGCTCGATCTCGAAGAGAGGCTGGTCTTTCTTTACGATGCTTCCCTCCTTGAAGGAAATCTTCCTCAGGAAACCCTGGACGCGCGCCACAAGGTCCACCTCGTCGTAGGCCTTGGCCTGGCCGATCATCTCAAGGGCCGACACCACGCTGCCATTCGCGACCTTCACCACTGTCACCGGTGGCGGTGGTGGTGCAGCCTTCTCCTCCTTCCCGCAGCCCGGGAGGATAAGAGCCGAAATAACAAATAAAACGAAAATCCTTTTCATTTTTGCAACCTCTTTATTTTTACAATGACACTAGCTATTTAAGTTAAACTTTAAGTTCTAAATTCCAGATTACAAACAAGCTTCAAGCTCCAAATTCCAAACCGGAAAATTCAGGATCCATCATGTATCTGTCTGGAATCTGCCCCGTTTACCTATTGTCTGGAGATTGAAACTTTGAATTTTGGAACTTAACACTGTCCCCGACAGTGTTCCCAACAAGTTCGATCTTCAGCGGCTTTTCCGAATTGAGATGGACATCCTGCTGCGGGAACGGGATCGCGATGTTTTCCTCGTCGAGCCTTTTCCCCACCATGTGGCGGATGTCGCTCGCTATCTGCCGCGTGTCGGTTCCGGGTGAAACCTCCAGCCAATAGTTGATCACAAAAACCAGCGCGCTGTCCCCGAAATCCTCGAACAGCACCTGCGGCGGCGGCGATTTCAGCACCATCGGATGTTCGCCTGCGGCCTTCGCAAGGATCGCGCTTACCTTTGCCGGCGAAGAGCCGTAAGCCACGCCCACCTTGACATTGAAGCGCGCCTGCCTGTTGGAATGGGTCCAGTTGATGACATCGTTTTCGAGGAACGTGCTGTTAGGTATGAACACCTCGATCCCGTTCGAATTCCGGATCAGCGAGGACCGAATGCCTATGCTGGTCACGACGCCTACGGTTCCGCCTACATCCACGGTGTCCCCGACACGGAGCGGCTGTTCGACAAGGATGATGATGCCGCTGATGAAGTTCTTCAGGAGGTTCTGCATTCCGAAACCTATCCCGATTGCGAGCGCGCCGCCGGCGAATGCAAAAACCGTAAGGGGGATTTTCGCCATCAGGAGGCTGATGAAGACAAGGATCATGATCAGCAGGAACTTTATCCAGCTGCGTGCGAGATTCGCAGTCGGCTTGTCAAATGCAAAACGCGCCATGAGCAGCCGGCCGGCCAGACGCGCCATGAAACAGCATATGAAATATCCTATGAAGAGGACGACAAGGACCTTGCCTATCTTCCCGACAGTGACGCTGCGCTGCCCGGTGATCTGCTGGCCGTCAACAGTGATCGTATCGTCAACCGACAGCACCTCGAAATCCCGGATCTTCGCGGCAAGCGAGGATATGCCGCCGGACAGCTGCTGCATCCTTCCCCCGAAGGAAAGGGAACTCTTGTCGGAATCAAGGAACTCCTTCCATCTCAGAAGGAGCCTCTGGACCTTGTCGACGCTGCTGATGGTCCGGCGGAACAGCTCGTCCCTCTGCCTGTAGGTTTTCAGCCTCTCGTCCGGATCGCCGGCGTCCTTCGCTGTTCCGGAAGCGCCCTGGAGCCTGTTTGTCTCCCCGGCGATCAGATTGGATGTCATCTCCAGCTGGCGGTTGTAATATTCCTTGAAGAGAGCGATCCTCTCCGAATAGAATTTCAGCTTGGCGTTGGCCTCCTTGATCCTGCTGAAATCCTTGTTCCCGTAACTTGCCAGCCGCATCTCCCATATGCTTTTCTCCATGGTGATCCCGCCGGAAAGCATCCTCAGAATCTCCAGCTGTTTCGCCACGGTCTCGGCCACGGCGGACCTGGTCTCCACCAGTTCCTGCAACTGCCTCATCCGCTCACGGTCCACGCCTGCCGCCGCATCCTTTCCGGATGCCCGGCTGTCGATCGCCTTCCTGAGTTCCAGACGCGCATCTTCAAGCGCCTTCAGCAGGACCGGATACCCGGTTTCGGCCTCATTTATCTCATGTCTGACCCTCTCCGCATCGATATCCAGGGACGCCGCAATCTTGTCGACATCGGCCTGCGTAAAACTGACATCGGACATCGCGACGGACAGCTTTTTCCCGAGGAATTCCAGCGTCTGCCTGCTCTCGGAACTTTCCTCCTCGGATATGGTTCTCCTGATCTCATAGTTTGCAATCCTAGCCGCAGCTACGCGGCTCCTTATCTTCAGGAACTCCAGTTTCCATGACAGGCCTGCTGCCGTTTCCCTGTCTTTTTCCGATTCCAGCTTCTCGTTCATCTGGCGGATCGCCTTTTCCGACTCCACCACATCGTTCCTCGACTCATCGATGAATTTCGTGGAAAGCGCGACGGCCGCCGCCGAAGATTCGAGCTTCAGCCTCTCCGACTGCATGGAATCGCGGATGCTGTCCGAAAACAGGATCGAGTATGGCGGTTTTTCCGCAAAACCCGGCCATGATGATATTTCGTGGCGGAGCTCCTCCTTCCTTTTCCTGGCCGAGGCGAGCTCATCCATGAGCGTCAGGCGGTTCTGCATGGTGCGTATCAGCCATCTGTGGACCGAGTTCCTCTCCATCATATCGCCAAGAGTCACGCCCGGAGGAAAGATGTTTCCCGATGCCGCGGCAAGAGAGTCGCCATAGGCCTTTTCCTCATCCGCTATCTTATCGCGGATCTGGGTGGCACTGGCCACGGCTGCTGCGGCAGCAGGCTGCGGCTTGGCGTTATCCTCGCAGAAAACGGAAAATCCGGCAAGGAGGGATATCAGCAGAATTGTCATCCTCAACAATTTCATAAGGAATATCGTCTCGCATTACTGTTATTTATTTTAAAACTTCCAGCCCAAATCTCAATTTTCACTTGCCAGGCACCGCAAGAAGCGCTTTTCCGTAGGCATCCTTGACCTCTTTGATCTGGTCGCGGAGCGCCGGAATCGGCAGCTTCGAAATATCATCCGCCGGAACCGAACCCAGTACCCTCTTCAGATCCGGCACATATTCCCCGGCACCGTCATAAGGAAGTTTCCTCATGATCTCCTCGATCTCCCCGTCACCCTGGAAATACTTCACGTCGTGCGTAAGCGGGAAAAGCGTGGTCTCTCCCCTCATATGGAATTCAATGACCGCGTTCGAGTCCAGGCACACCCCGAGCTCGTAGTATCCGCCGAACGGCAGGTCCGGATTCTCCTTCTGTATCCTATTGAACGTCCTTATTGTCTCGCCTGCAATCCTTACCGCCTCGATCGCCTCCTTGCCATTGTAGATCTTTGCAATCCTCCCGCAGATCCACGACTGGTCGGCAGTATCAAAAGAGCGGAACTCAAGCTTGCCGTCAACTCCAAAATAAAAACATATTTTCAACTTGAAGTCCGGTCCCTTAACGTGCAGCTCATGCTGGGAATGGGTGACCGGCATCATAAGGTTTTTTCCGGTTCCGGGCACTGGAACTCCGGTATTCAGCCAGTAGGCGGTAAGGACTTCCGCGCCGTTGTAATAAAGCTTTCCGAAATTTGCGAAGTATCGCATATCCCTTACTTCGATCCTGCAGTTTGCGGTTACAAGTCCGGCCACCAGGTCCTGAGGCGTGTCAACAATTCCACCTTCAATCCTTATCTTGTATTTCGGCTTGTCCTTCTCCTTCGGATTCAGTGCAAGCCTGTTCATCACCTCTACCATGCGCTGGTTGTCCGCCTGCATCTTCATGGCGTCCGGATCAAGAAGTTCACCCATCTTGAGACCGAAACCAAGCTCCTTCAGCAGCGAGTCGATAGCAACGGGCGCAGCAGGCACATCCTTGACCGGAACTGGAATTCCAAGCGGCTCTATAAGATCCTCCTTGAGTTCAGGCGGTTCCACCGGCTTGGCCTGTTCAGGATTTTTCTCCCGGCGTTTTTTCGCTTCCAGCCCTGCCAGCTTTACAGACAATCCCATACCCCTGACCGTGAATCCTGGAAACTCGTCGAACTTCGCGAAATCCTTGTTGAAGATCAGCTTTTTGAGCAGCTGCAGCTCATCCGGCCCCAGGATTCCGCCGGCATTCGGATCGTGCCCCATCTTGCTCAGCAGCCCGTCAACGAACTCCTGGTCCTTGGAAAGATCCGACATCACCTTGGAGAGCCTTAATAAAGTGTTTTTGGGTGATTCATTGGCAGTTCCCTCGCTCTTCTTCAGCTCGTCCGTCTCCTTCAGATGCAGGAGGGTGATCCTCTTGACCTCGGCGATGGTATATGGATTGCTCACGCAGGTATGGGAGTCACGCACGAGATATTCCGAAACTGCGCCATCAAGATGTGAACTCTCGTATGGGACTATTCCGTCGCTGCTCCCTGGCCCCTTGTCCGCATCGCGTATGCCAATGATGGAGTGATATTTCACATCCTTCCAGTAAGGCAGCTCGGAATTCACCTGTATGATCTTGCTGCTTGGCGAAAGCTGCGATACGGACGTCGGTATCACGTCCTGGTATTCCGGAGGCATTTCCCTCATCAGATTCTTCTTATGTATGAGGACCGACGATGTCGTGTTTACGAGGCTTGCCGGCAGGCTTATGGTCTTTGCAAGCAGACGGGCCCACCAGGCGATCGCAATATCGCTACCACGGTGCGGGGTCGCTATGAACACAGCCCTCCTGATGAAGGGGAAATGTGTGAAAAACAGGTTTTCCCTGAGCAGTTCCTTCTCCTCCTGGGTGAAATTCTCCCCGTCGAGTGAAACCTTGAACACCGCGTCATAGAACTTGTTCCCGCTGTCCTTGGTCATAAGGTCCGTGAGGATTCCACCCATGCTGTGTCCGACAACCATCATGTTGTTGAAATTGGAATTCCTGCTGTCAGGATCGAACTTGTCATGCAGCTCCTTCAGTTTTTTCCTGAGTATGTGGCTTGAGTCGGAAATGGGAAGCCCCGTCGGATAATAGAAGAACCATATCTGGTATCGCATCCTTATTTCGGGAATCCCGATAAGATCTTGAGAGTCCCGTATTCTGAGTTACTTGTCAGTCCGTGAATATACACTGCGGACGAAGATCCGCCATGCTTTTTATTTCGAATACATCCATTAGCCGCTGTAAGAGCGCGGCAAATCTTTCATGCAGCCATTTTTGA
>JANYBI010000261.1 GCA_025360875.1 Lentisphaerota bacterium | reverse complement strand
GCCGTGAACATCTGCATAGACCTGAATTATCATGGAGGTATCGGACATACCGCCAGCATGTTCTCGAACGACGATGATAAGATAAAGAAGTTCTCCATGCTTATGAATGCGGGCCGGATAATTGTGAACACTCCTTCATCGCAAGGCGCCGTAGGAGGGATATACAATATGCTGAGCCCGTCGCTTACTCTCGGCTGCGGTACAGGCGGAAAAAACATTACAACCGACAATGTCACCTCCAAGCATCTTCTCAATATACAGCGCATCGCCCGCCGAAGGGAAAACCGGCGCCTGGAAAAATTCGACAAGTCGCTCTATTTCGACGAATCCCTGGATGCCGGGGCGATCGAAAAAATCTATAACCGCAATTTCTAATTTTTTGTGATGCGAAAAATTAAACAGGAGAGAATAAAATGTTTAAGACAGAAGTGAAAGAAGGGAAATTGACTATAAACTTTGAAGGCAGGATGGACACCGCCACGTGTTCCAGCATTGAAGCCGAGGTGAATGGAAATGTTGAAAAGGCGGACGGGCCAGTTGTCTTCGATCTCAAGGGTGTTGATTTCGTCTCGTCCGCGTTCCTGAGGATATGCATTTCCGCCGCCAAGAAGAAGGGCGCCGGGAATCTCCAGGTGCTCAACGCAGTGCCAGCCATAAAAAAGGTCTTCAAGATCGCTGGAATGGACCAGTTCATCGCATGATTTGCAACTGACGCAGAATCACGGATAAATGAAGAGCCTAAACATAGTTTTCAAGAATGATCTGGCCGAACTTCAGAGAGTCTATGAGGGAGTTGATTCCTTCCTGGAAACGGAGCAAATCCCCGAGGAAACCGTCTTCACCGTCCATCTCTCCCTGGAAGAGATGATTTCAAACATCATAAAATATGGATTTGATGATGCCGCCAGCCATGATATATCCCTGCAAATATCTGCCCAGGGGAAAAAACTTAAGATAGTCATCGAGGACGACGGGATTGAGTTCAATCCCGTTTCAGTTCCTGAGAAGGATACCCAAATCCCGCTGCATGAGAAGAAAATCGGAGGTCTTGGAATACACCTCGTGAAGAACATGGTACAGGACATTTCCTATAGCCGGAAAAATGGGAAGAACCATTTGGAATTGACAATAAAATGACTGAAGACAGTCCAGTTAGGAAACGCAGGAAACGGTATAGGGGCACCCATCCCCGGCGGTTCGGGGAAAAATACAAGGAGCTGAATCCTCAAACATATTCCTCCGAGGTTGAAAAAGTAATGGAGCGCGGACAGACCCCTGCGGGAATGCATCGTCCAGTACTTGTCAAGGAGGTTCTGGAGGTGCTTGATCCGAAACCTGGAGAGGTGGGGCTCGATGCTACGCTTGGTTTTGGCGGTCATGCCCAGCAGCTGCTGGATCGGATTGTTCCCGGAGGACGCCTCATCGGCATTGACGTGGATCCGCTGGAACTGCCACGGACTGAGGAGCGCCTGAGGGGACTTGGCTTTTCGGAAGACGTCCTTTTGGTCCGCAGGATGAATTTTGCCGGGGTGCCGCAGCTGTTGTCCCTGGCTGAGGGAGGTTTTGATTTTGTCCTTGCCGATCTTGGCGTTTCGTCGATGCAGCTGGACAATCCTTCACGTGGATTTTCCTTCAAGGCGGAAGGTCCTCTGGATCTTCGGCTTAATCCGGGAAAGGGGATGCCTGCATCGGAGCTGATCAAGTCAATCAAGGAGGAAGACCTGGTTGAAATCCTGATTTCAAATTCCGATGAGCCTCATGCCCCGGCGATTGCAAAGGAGATGCTTGGATCCAGCCGGCAGATTGAGACGACATCCCAGTTGACAGAAGCCATAGGCCGGGCATTATGGCATCTTCCCGCACAGACCCGGCGTGAAGAGGTGAAGAAATCTTCACAACGGACATTCCAGGCGTTACGCATTGCCGTCAATGATGAATTTTCCGTACTTGAACAGTTTCTCAATCTTTTACCAGGCTGCCTCAAGGAAGGCGGCCGAGCTGCAATACTCACCTTTCATTCCGGGGAGGAGAAACGTGTGAAGAAATCTTTCCTGTCAGGATACTATTCCGGAGTCTACAAAAAGATCTCGCGCGGGCCGATCCGGTCTTCTGCGGATGAACGCCGTGACAATCCACGCTCCTCGTGTGTACGGCTCCTGTGGGCTGTCAAGGGGTAGGGCGTCCCGAGACGCAGGAGCAGGCGGGACGCCGACTTGACATGGACGGCTTCCCGACACCTTTCAGGATCGGGATAATTTTGAGCCGTCCCTACCTTAAGTTCGCCAATTCATAGTTCTTGCTCAGTGCAAAATTACGCTCACAAAGCGCAGGGAGAGAAAGAATATTGCTGGAACCGAAAATGGACCGTGTTATCTTTAGTCAGGATGGACTGAGGCAGATAGCAGTAAAAGTTTAAAAACTATAAATGGCATCAATAACTGAATATAATCTCATCCAGTTGAGTCTAAGCGATATTAATTATGAGTGTAATTATTGCACAGAGCAAGATAGAACAGTTGACTTGTTAGGGTTACAGGCTTCTACTTCGAGAATAGCATGTACATTGCTCTGTGGTGTTGTAATATATTATTTAACCGATGGCGCTGGGCTTTTGGTGGGACTCCTTGGAGTATCGCTTGTCTATCCATGTGAATTAGTGTGCGAAGCGATAATTGAATCAGAGGATCCTCCTGAAATAAATCCTTTAGACCATTCACAAGACTGTTCTCCTCTTGGGGCTCTTTCTTTAGCACATCGTAAAATAACTTGTAATAAAAGATGCCCAGATGGAAGAACCTGTTCTTCTGCTCCAGGAACGCAGGATGAAGTATATAAATGCAAGAAAGTTATAATTTCATCCATGGATTCCAGAGGTTTCAGAAGACCAATAGAAACACAAAGATGGGAGCTGGAAAGAGAGCTTGCACCTAATTGCCCGTCAGGTTATTGCTATCCATAAATCAACATTAACTCTGCTAAAAAAAAGGAGCTTGCAAGTGACGGATCAACAAAAACTTAGAATTCACAAATATACGTCTATATCATTAGCAGCTATTATCACTGCATGGATATTGTTATATATAGATAATCTTTATTATAAGATAATTCTTATATTTCTCGTCAGTTATAAGTTTTGATGTATTTAAAACCCGCTTGCTTTGCCAAAGTTATACGATTCCGAGTGTAAGTCAAATCTTTTGTCCTGCC
>JANYBI010000479.1 GCA_025360875.1 Lentisphaerota bacterium | reverse complement strand
ATCGAAAGGATGTACGGGATCCCCTTGCCCAGCTGTACCGGAGAGCCGTCGGCAGCCCAGGCGACATTGGATTTGAATCCAGCCGCGGGGCCCATCTCGACCTTGGTGGTTTTCATCTTTTCAATAAGCGCCTTGAATTCGGGAGTTTCGCGCAACGATTTCAGATCCTCGTCCATCTGGGTGTGCGACCAGTTAGCCCAGCCGTTCGTGAAAGATTTCTGGAGGGATTCTAGCGCTTCAGCAGTTTTGCCAATTCTTGCCTGGCAGCATGCAAAATTGTAGAGGAGCTCTTCCAAATTCGGATGTGCAATCGCCAGTTTCTTGAAAATCACAGCAGCTTCTTCAAGTCTCTTCATCTCCTGTTCCTTGGCGGCATCATCCTTGGGGGCGTCCTTTTTGACTTCCTCCTGTCTCATGAGCTCGAAAGCCTTGGCGAATTCAGCCCTCTCCTCATTGGACCATTGGGTGTCCGAACTTCTCCTCAGGACCCGGCGCGCATAGAAATTCGAGTTGAGATCGAGGTATGAGGGATTTTTCGAAACTACGAACTGGTAGAGGTATGTGAAACTGTTTATGGATCCGATCGGAGATAGCACCGGGGGCAATGTCTTTCCCTGCGTGTCAGCGGAGGCATCGATAGAGGTCGGGAAGTCGGAAGAGTAGACGATGCAGTCGATCTGGGCGCTGACTCCACGTTCATCCAGGATCTTCAGGAGCGGCGACAGTATTTTCGTGCGGAACTCCTCTATGCCCATACGGTCGAAAGTACCTATGCCTTCGAGCTGTATGACATTTTCAGGAGGTATCGTCCTGAGGCGGATGAATTCGTTTGCAACGGCCTTTGATGACCAGCTGTCAGCGTTGACTACGACTGCGACATTTTCCGATCCTATGCCTTTTGCAGAAACCGCCAGCAGCATGAAAACCATTCCGAAAAACAATAGTCTGATTTGGTTCATTAAAGAAAAAGCTCCTATTTAATTAGTGTCAGAGTATCAACGTGTCAAAGTATCAATGTGACCGAGTGACCGAGTGACCAAGTATCAAAGTATCAATGTGTCAATGTGGCCAAGTGACATAGATTGAATTTCAAAGTCCAAACGCCTAATAACTCTGACACTCTGATACGTTGACACTCTGACACTTTATTTTACACTGCCAAATCATCCATCCGTCATCCCAAAATCTTCAGTTCGAAAAGTTTTTTCAGTTCGACTACCAGGTTCGGCGTGAACGAATAGCCTTCCATTCCTTTGCGAAGTTCGCGGACTGTCCAGAACTTCACATCGTCGATTTCATCTTTCGGGAAATTGAACGGCCCTTCATAGACCGTGGAAAAGACGCGCGTGTTTTCCGATTCAATATTGTTCCGTATCTTCGAATCGAACAGATATTTGAGGGTGAGCGTGGCGGGAACTCCGAGTTCCTCCTGCATTTCGCGCCGTCCGGCAATCTCGAAATCCTCGCCCGGCATCAGATGTCCACCGACGGCGGTGTCCCATTTCCCCGGCTGGATGTCCTTGAGCATCGAACGTTTCTGCAGAAGCATCCGTCCGTCCGGATGAAACACGATCACGTGCACGGTCCTATGGATGAGGGCGGGATTCCCATGGCACTCGCTGCGTTTGGCGGTACCAATCACCTTGTTGTTCTCGTCGACTATTTCGAAGATTTCGTCTGACATGTTTAAAGTCCTATAAATAAAGTCGTCGGTCACCAGTCTTCAGCAGATGAACAGAAAAAATATTTGTCTTAAAAAGTAGCACAGACATTCCTGTCTGTGACGGATTAAGCCCGCAAGGGCTGTGCTTTCTCTTCCCACCGACGACTATCAACTGATCCTTCGACAAGCTCAGGACACGCGACCATTTACCAATTCAATTGCGCGTTTCACGTCTTCCGGAGCCGCGTCTTTCACTATGGAAACTTTTCCTATCCTTACGGGAAGCACGATACGCAATTTCCCCTGCTGCGCCTTCTTGTCCTTGAACATGGCCTTATAAATTTTCACAGGGTTGATTCCTTTGCCTAAGCTTGTTGGAAGACCGATGGCTTGTAGCAAGGCTTTCTGCCTGTTTGCCAACTCATGTGAAAATTTATTACCGGGTGAAAATTTATTACATTCAATTGCGAGATTCGCAGCCATGCACATGCCGATGGATACGGCTTCGCCATGGGCGTATTTACCATATTCCGTGACAGTCTCTACGGCATGTCCGAAGGTATGCCCATAGTTCAGGATTGCGCGGAGTCCGGTGGTCTCCCGTTCATCGGCGCAGACGACCTTCGCCTTGAGCTCGCAGCAGCGCGCAATTATCGTCTCGAATGTTTTTTGGTCAAGGTTGTTTATCCTATTTAAATTTTTCTCGAGGAACGAGAAAAACTTCTCGTCCATGATCACTCCGTATTTCACGACTTCGGCGAGTCCGCAGCGGATCTCGCGTTTCGGGAGAGTCCTGAGGGTGCCGGGATCGATCAGCACGAGGCTTGGCTGCCAGAATGCGCCGACCAGGTTCTTGCCTTCCGGCAGGTCGATGCCTGTCTTGCCACCGACGCTTGAATCGACCATCGCCAGCAGGGTCGTCGGGATCTGGATGAAGGAAATTCCACGCATGTACGAGGCGGCGACAAATCCGGCGAGATCGCCTGGCACCCCTCCTCCGAGCGCGATGATCACGGACGAACGGTCGAGTCCGGCACGGCAGCACTCCCTCAGGAGCTTGGCGTAAGTATCAATATTCTTCGAGGATTCGCCGGCCTTGAATACCGTCATGCTGGCATCGGCGCCAGCCTTTTTCAGCATGCTTAGGACGCCGGGGCCGTAAATTTTGCCGACATTGCTGTCGGTTATGACCAGGCATTTGCGTCCGGAAACGGCAGATTTCAGGTCGGGACAGCCGGAGAGCAGCCCCTTTTGAATGAGTATATCATATCCGCGTTCTTTAAGATTCACCTTGATTTTATGCATGGTCACGCCTCATATTATCTAATTTCCCTTAAGTTATGGAACTTGAGAGTCCCGTATTCTGAGTTACTTGTCAGTCCGTGAATATACACTGCGGACGAAGATCCGCCATGCTTTTTATTTCGAATACATCCATTAGCCGCTGTAAGAGCGCGGCAAATCTTTCATGCAGCCATTTTTGA
>JANYBI010000224.1 GCA_025360875.1 Lentisphaerota bacterium | reverse complement strand
AGCTCAGGCTGTCCGGCCCTTGCCTGGAATACGATGTCGTGTGCGCTGGCCCTTCTTTCACCGTCCATGGGCGTGGTGTATGTGACCCAGCGTCCCGACGGATTCATCATTCCGATCCCTGAATTGAAGGTGCTGATCTCCAGCTCGTCGGCCACGGTGGAATCGCCGGTAAGGCGCAGCATTTCGACGGACATCGCCATCCATGCGATTGTGCAGCAGGTCTCTATCGCGCCGGTGTGGTATGGATTGCCCTGAGCCTGTTCGCCGGAACTGAAACCGCCGTTGTTGTGGCGGTCGGTCTTGACTATGGACCACCATATCTGTTCGAATGCACGTCTGTACTTTTCATCGCCGGTGATGTGGTACAGTTCGCTGATGCCCATGATCGGGTGCAGGCTTTCCCAGCGCGGCTTCGGAGTCTGGTAGAATTCTTTTCCCGCCAACGCCTGTCGGATATAATCTCCTGCCGTAGGAATTTCGAAATCCTTTTCTATTTCACGCGCCATGTCGAGGTAGCGCTGTTTTCCCGTCTCCTTGTAGAGCAGGCAAAGCGAATGGACCGGGGCGAGGTTCATTTCCTCGGAACCGGTTTTTCCCAGGCGCTTACCGGTTTTCAAATACTTGTCACAGAACATATCGCCTATGCGGCAGGCGCATTCCAGCGTCTTTTTATCTTTGCTTTCCCGGTACCACAGGAGCAGACCAAGCATGGCATGGTAATGTCCCCAGGCGTCCCAGGTATTGGATCCGCCGCCGCAGTTCGGAGCCCAGTTGGTAAGGCGATGCTCTTTCGGCCAGGGTCCGAGATATCCGTCATCGGCCTGGAGTTTGATCATCTCGCCGGCGAACCAGGCGATATGCTTTTTTAGCTTTGCGCTGGGTGCCAGGCGATATATCTGCACGGCGTGCGTCAGGTATTTGCCGGCGAATTCACCGGCCCACGGAACCCTGTCGCGCAACGGCAGGCGATCCTGGTCGCGGAACATTTCCAGCATGTCGGGATTGGCAAGCGGCGCCGGATAGATCCATTGTTCTGTGACGGCCCCGAGACGGCGTCCAATCTCGCCGGCCAGCCTGAATTTTATGCGAACTCCATTTTTATCCATCAAATAAAATATATCATTTATGGAGGCGTACAAGCGCTTTCGGAGATTTGCGGGCCAGTACATCCGCATAGGCGTCGCTTATCCTGGCAAGAGGATATTGCTTGTCCACATCGTACCATAGGCTGGGCTCGAGCTTCCCCTGCATGACCCATTCGGAGATCTGCTGGTGCGTCTCGGACTCGTCATAGCTGCACGGATGATCGCGGAACGGACCGCGGGCCTTTGCCGGATTGACCACGATCTTTCCAAAGTCGTCAATTCCGTATGTGCCATAGACTCCTCCGGATTTCAGGCATGGCAGGACCCTGTCGGCGATCCCCACTTTGCCGACCGCGTCGATGATGAAATCGAAGCCGTCGGGCTGCAGCTTGTTCAGCTCGGAATCAAGATCCTTGCGCTTGTAGTCGAGATATATATGGACGCCGGCCTTCGCCTTTGTCGCGTTCTCCATATATGCGGCTCCAGCCATAGCAACAACTGACGCCCCAAGATTCACTGCGTGCCTGGCATATGACAGGCCATTGCCTCCGGAACCTACAACCAGCACCGCGGCCCCCGATTTGACGCCCATCCGGGTGATGTACGAGAGCGTTTCACGCCATGTCGTGAACATCGGCGCGACCTTCGGATCCACGCCATGCGGCACAACCTGGTTGACACGGTGCGACTGCCACTGCTCGGCGGGAAGTCCGTCGGCGCACATCGCCCAATGATCCTTTGCGATCCCAAGTTCTGCAAATCCTCCCCAGCTGATGGAAATATTCTCCTTGGGCGAAGCAGGAGTTCCGACGCGGGTTATGATGTCTCCGACCTTGAGATGGCGAACTTTTTTCCCGACGGATACGATACGTCCTACCGACTCGTGCCCGAGGACTGTCGGCAGAGGCGATATCCATGGGAAAGATCCGTCGATGATGTGCGAGTCCGTCCCGGTGCATGTCGCGCCATAGAGCATTTCGCAGAGCGCGTCATATTCTCCGGGCTTCGGTTCGGCCATATCCTTTACAACGATGCTTCCAAATTTTTCAATGATTGCTGCTTTCACTGGTTTACTCCTTGTTGCTTATGTATGCATTATTTTTAACCGCTAAGTTCGCAGAGACAATCGCAAAGCGCGCAGAGGTTTGTTTTCTTTGCGTCCTTCGCGCCTCCTCAGCGTTCTCTGCGGTTAAGGTGCTGGATTGGTCGCGGCTACGCAGAACCCCTGTGTTTTTTCAAGATGCTTTTTAGGCGCCCTGGCCCTTGTACTGTGCGGGATTGCCTAACAGCCAGCCTATGCCGAACGGTTCGCCGAACGGACGGAACGGCACCATGTCCGCGATTTCCGTCAGACGTTTCAGGATGTCGGCGGGCAGGGGGCCGGCGTTTGCCGCCTTGGCATTCTGCTCGACTTCTGCCGCCGATCTTGCGCCCATCAGAACGCAATGGACATCGGGATTGCTGATCACAAACCTGATGCCGAGTTCCGGCAGGGGAATTCCGCATTCGTCGCAGAAGGCGTACAATGCCTGGAGCTGTTCCTTGCGCGGCTTGGAGACCCAGAAGGCGCCGGGCGTCTTGAGCTCTTCGTCATAACGCCGCGCCAGCGCGCCCTGCTGCAGGGGTGAACCGACGATGATTCCCATCTTCGCAGCCTTTGCCGCAGGAATCACTTCCAGGGCGGCTTCGCGGTAGAGCAGACTGTAATTGAAGGCGGTCAGGACGACATCGAATTTTCCGCTGCGGCACAGGTGCGCAAGTTCAGTCGTGGTTGTGCCGCCAAGTCCGACGAAGCGGATCTTTCCTTCGGCCTTCAGCTCGTCCATCAGTTCCAGCACCGGCCCTTTGACGTTGATCATGTCCGTCCACCAGTTGTACTGTCCGGGACGGTCGGGCTCATGGATCATGAGCATGTCGATGTGGTCGCGTCCGAGCAGACGGAGACTTTCCTCGACGCTGGAGCGCAGACACGCCTTGTCCTGCGGCAGGAACGGCTGAGGGCGTCCACCGAGCTTTGTCGAGATTATCAGGGGCGACTTGACTCCTGCGATCGCCTTGCCAAGCACTTCCTCGCTGTTACCGTAGCCGGGAGCGGTGTCGATGTAGTTGATCCCGAGTTCCAGTGCGCGGCTGACAGCCTTCTTACCCGCCTCAAGCTCTGTCACGAACGATGCGACAAAAAGACCTCCGAACGCCAGTTTGCTGACTTCCAGGTTCGTCCGTCCAAGTTTTACTTTCTTCATGTCCGTATTTCCTTTTATGTAAATTGCCAGATTATTGTTCCGACAGCTTCGAATATATGGTTGGACGGTGTATTGTGCAATAGGACAATTTTATGATTAATAGCACAGGATTATTCCAATGGCCAGGAAGGTGACAGAGGAAGTTTTCATACCGATCTCGGATTTCAGTTCCGGACGGATAAAGTCCGGCAGCTTCCTCTTTTCACCTGTGATCCGCTATTTCTGGCAGGGCAAATGGTCCGGCGACCTGATCGAGCCGAGGCGCCGTCTCTTCGACTGCGAACTCGTCTATGTCTCAAAAGGGGCTTACAATCTCGAGATCGAGGGGAACCGTTACCGGATGCGCGAGAATTATGTCGCCATAATCCCTCCGGGCATATTCCACGAGAGCCGCACTCTCAGGCATGACCACCCGCTCCGGCACTGCATCCATTTCGACTGGGTACCGGGACCCGCGACGCCCCACAAGCCCATCCAGAGCTTCATTGGAGAATCTTTCGATAAAAACCTCGTAAATCCTGTTCCGCCGGAGATAGCGAAGCACCTGCCGATGGTGGTGAACCTGAAGAAATATCCCGAACTGGTCGAGCTGATACAGGATTTTGTCAGGAAGCTCCGGTCGAAAGGACCCCTTTCATCGCTGAAACTCTGGCCTGTCCTGAATGCGCTTCTCATGCTGGACAGTCCGCGGATACACAAGAAGGATTTCCAGAACAAGACATCCCGGCAGGTCTTCATGGTCAGGGATTTCATAAATGAGAACTATGCCAAATCCCAGAACTACGGCACTTATGTGAATCTCACGAAACTTTCAGGAAGCCATATATGCCAGGCGTTCAGCTCGCTCATCGGAAAACCGCCCCTCGCATATCTGAACGACATCCGCCTCCATCATGCCTGCCGCCTGCTGCGTGAGACGTCCATGTCTTCAAAGGAGATCGCCGTGATCGTCGGCATCCCGGACCACAATTATTTTACGCGGCTGTTCCGCAAGAAATTCAAAAGAAGCCCGATCAGATATAGGATATTCTGCCACAACCATGGCTCAGGCTGATCTGTTGCGGTGTCCTTAAGAATTAAAATGAAATTTATAACCGACAGGAGTAAAGATGAAAGCAAGATGGATGTTCGGATTCGCATGTGCCCTCGCGGTTCTGTGCGTTGGAATTGCAGGAGCGGTTGATGCCGCAGACAATGCCCCGCAGATCAAGGTGTTGATTAAAGTTGCGCCGCAGGCGACTGCGACGGACGCCAGCGTCGAAGTCACGGGCGGCGAAGCCCCATACCATTACCGCTGGGCGCTGGGAGATGATGTCAACGGCTCACAGTTCGGCGGCGATACCCCGGCAATCACCGGAGTCGCGCTCAAGCCGTTCGTCCGGACCCTGATATGGTGCAAGGTGACTGATGCGAACGGCAAGACCGGACAGGCTTTCCGGCACGTCCTTCCTCCACCTCCTGCCGAGAGAACCGGCCCCATCAGATTTTTCGGAATCGGAGACAGCATTGAGAACGCAGGAGCTGCAGTTGATGCGGAACATCCGGCCGTGATCGCCGTTGCAGCCCAGCTCTGTGAAAAAGTCATGGGACTTCCTGCTGGTGGAATACCGTGGGACCGCTGCAGCTATCCGGGCTATTCGTCCGATGAGATCGCAAAGAACCTGCCTGCGATGATTGAACGCATAAACAAGTTCGGAGCTACGGATATTTTCATCCGCATGGGACTCAATGATGGAGGTCATGATGCTGACGGAACGGCCGCGACAACCCGCTCCGTCGCAGTGTCCGTGAAGGAAAAGTGTCCAAGCGTTCAGAGGATCTGGATCGAGCCGTGTACCTCGAGGGCCGAAGGGGACGACCGTCTCTGGAAGCTGGCACAGAAATGCCAGTCATTCGAGGAATCGCCATGGCTGTTTTACACATGCGATGCCGCGCACTGGCATCAGCGGCGCGCACCAAATCTCTATCCCGACGAGACACATCCGGGACCGGATGCAAACCGGGCCCTCGGAATCGCCCGTGCAGCTGCGTGGATCGTGAAAGGTCCGCCCAGCCATCCCGGCATAGGCTTGCCTGCAAAATGATCCTGGATTGTGGAATTGCGGCACTGGCGGTTTTTAAGAAATGCCAGTATTTCTTTCACAAAGTCATCTCGATATCTTTTTAGGAACCGGGATAAACTCCACCACAAGGTCGTAGGTTCCGGCCCGTAGGCATCTGGAAATCTTTTTACCACGAAGAAACGAAGGACACGAAGAAAGACGACAAATTTCCCCTCCGGCTGAGCAGGATCCCTGTCTCCTCACCAGCGGGGATTACGCGGGGGATCGCTTCGAAAGGGAAAGCTTCATTTTCTGCGGACATGGCATTTCTCCTTTTGGACTTTGCATTTGTCAAGACCGGGTACGATGCAGTCTGCTTCCGACAGATCCTGTTCCGGACGTCCGGCGATGCGCAGCGCCACGCAGGCCATGCCGGCGGCCTTGGCGGCCTTCACTCCCGCCGCCGAGTCTTCGAATACCAGGCAGTCTTCGGGAGAAACGTCCAGGCAGCTGGCGGCGAGAAGATAGCAGGCGGGATGCGGTTTGCCGGGAGAATAATCCTCGCAGCCCAGGACAAGACTGACAAATGACCGTATCCCCAATTCGTCAATCACGCCCTCGATGTCGCTGCGGTTGGAACCCGAGACGATGGCGACCGGATGAGTTCCGGCCAGCCGCTTCAGAGTCTCCAGCGAACCCGGAATGCGTATATCCTTAGTCCCGCGGAGCCTGTAAAAGTGCTGACGTGTGTTACTGATCAGGACATCAATGTCGCGGGTGATAGCCGGCCATCTCTTCGACACATCGGCGAGGATATTGGTCCAGGAACGGCCATAGACGAGGTCGAAGGTCTCCCGGGGTTTGGGGCTGCAGCCGAATTCGGCAAGAGCCGATCCCACTGCCTCGACCCATATGATCTCCGAGTCGATCAGCGTACCGTCCAAGTCAAAAAGAAAAGCCTTGTGCCTGACATCCTTGCGGATACAGGAAGCTTTCCGTTGTCCGTTTGTAATTTTGTTTTTGGGCATGCTCGATCCTGAAAGTAACGCTGCGGATCAGGCGCAGTGTAAGTCGTCACTCTTCATCATGTCTGTTATTAATGAGTTCATAATAATGTTTACGTTTTTCCCTAGGTAGAGCTCTTCCGTTTTTGTCCTCCTGCGGAGCCTGTCGGACTTAGAAATGAGTTCAGAAATGGCTGAATTTGTTCGTAGTAGCGCATGTTTGCGCGTTCTTCAGTGTTTCGTGATTTCGTTAAGAACGCTCGAACACGAGCTACTACAAACGAATAACCTTAAGTTCGACACCCTCCTGCGGAGGACTTCGGCGCGACAGACCATAGCCGTCCACTCATTCGACAAACTACTTCGACCATGCTCAGTACAGGTCAGGACAGGCGGCGCGGTACGGAGAACGCGCCCTACCTTAAAACAAAATTCACAATGCAAACTATTTCATGCACGCATTAGTACCGTCTCCCTATGAATGACCTATTGCCGACTTGCACATTGCCTCGATATTCTCACCTCTGATCGTGCTGACTCCGTGATGGGAGTTCGCAACGATGTACCCGCCATATTTCTCGAAGGCTTTGGCATTGCTCCTGACCGTGTCCGCAACTTCACCAGGCGTGCCAGTGGAGAGCAGATGTTGCACGTCCATGCCGCCATAGAACGCGATACGGCCGCCGAATTCCCTGGCAATCGAAACGGCGTCCATGTCGGACGCTGTCGTCTGGAAGACAAGGTGCGCATTGACGCCGATGTCGATCAGGTCCGGCAGAATGCTGCGTATGTTGCCGCACGAATGGAAAAAGACATACATGCCGTTCCGGCGCGCAAGTTCCACCTGTTTCGCCAGATAGGGCTTGATCAGCTTGCGCCACAGCTCCGGATTGAACATCATCTGGGTCTGGCTGGCGTAGTCATCACCGAGCCAGCAGATGTCGCAGATTCCGCGAGCTGCTTCCAGTGCGCGGGATAGGATATCCATGTAGTAGTCGTGCTGCCGGGACACGAAAGCCTCGAAGACATCGGGCTGGGTGTACATCTTGACAAGCGCCTCTTCCATTCCGAATTCCTGGCACGCGGTCCAGAACAGGGGCATCCAGCTATGGCCGAAAACAATAGCGTGGTCCGGCCACCGCCTGCGGGCTTCGCGAAAATCGTCCGGTACAAGCCACGAAGGATCAGGCCACTTGCGTCTTTCCACATCGGCAACCGTCTGGGCGTTGGCCAGTGATGCCCCTGGGAACAGCCCGGAATCCATTTTCTCGGCATCCTTCTTTGCCGGTGACGGCGGATCGTCACAGACCGGGCCTATATAGCGGAGACCGATCCATCGGCAGTCGGTTCCGAGGTGATCTTGAATCTCATCGACATTCCGCAGGCCATGCCGCGATTTGAAATATTCCATCAGTTCCGGCCAGGCTGCACCCTCCATGAGGTCAACAGCGAGGTGATCAGTATGCTGGAATTTCACCGTCGCCAATATTCTTTCTCGTGATGTCATCTTTTCTCCTTACTGCTAACGATACGCTCAAGTATCTCGCGGAGCGGGATTACATGCAGCGACCTTGTTAAGAATTTATAATTTGTCTTTCACTCGCCCATCAATAAATCATTTGAATCCAGAACAATCAATCATTTCTTAGATTCTTGAAGATATTCTTATATCGTCGCTGCTGCGCGAAGTAAGATTATCCGCTTTATATAGACGGACATTGGGATATATTACGGGAACATCAAGGGGAACTGCCATGAACAGCAAACAGATAATGAAGTCAGCCTGCAGGAAAAAAGGTGTCAGGCAGGTAGCGTCAATAATGGAGATAGCTCCCACTGCGCTGTATAACCAGATGAACGGAAATATGGGCTGCCAAGACATTGTCCAGCGTTTCCTTGATTTCTGCAATGCTACTGAGAGTTCTGCGCCTCTTGAATTTGTGTCCGAGGAATTGAACGGCTATTTTGTGGCGAATCCTGAGGTGTCTACAAGCAAGAATGGAAGTTCGCAGAAATACGTGTCCGTGGCGCTCCAGGAATTCAGCCACCTGATAGATGAGATCGGCAAAGCCATGGAGGACGGTGAAATATCAAAGAGCGAGGCAGTCAGGATAAGGAAGGAATGGGAGGATCTCAAGAGGAACCTCGAATCATTTGTGCTAGCCTGTGAATATGGATTTGTGAAATAAAATTGTAAAAAGAGGAGTTCAGCCGTGAGCGAAATATTGTTCAAGGTGGAAGATATCGGCCCCGGTTGCTGGGCGATCAACGATTCCGGACGGACGGTTGCATATGTGACAAGCCAGGGCTATATAGACTGGCTGCTCAAGTCGCCAATGGAGGACGGACCGCAGTTGAAGTCGCTCCGAAAGGAGACGCATCTCTGCTACACGCTAGGGCTCAAACTCCTGCTGTTTCCTCCCCATCTCTGCGAAAAAGTGCTTGACAAGCGCTGGGAACTCCTTGACGGCGGAAAGCGTATCCGCCTAGTTGGCACCAGCCAGTCACAGGACGGCAGTTTCGAGGCCGTCACGGAGGCGATTCTCTCGACCGACAGCAAGAGGGCCCGGTATTTCTGGACGTTCCGCTCGACCATCATTTGCCGTGCGAAGGACCCGGTAAAAATGCCGTCTCTCGAATACAACAACATCTATCCCGCCAAATGCGGACGCTGCTTTCTGTTTGAACCTGACAAGGAATATGACCGGACGCTGATGACGGACCGTGATGGGGTGATATGGGAATTCCCGCATCAGCATATGATGCATTATTCCGTAAAAATTGACACATTGACTTTTGCCCAGGGCTCGGTGGCCGGCTTTTTCGGCAAGGAAGCCGCTAGCCCGGTTGTCGAGGTGACCAAAAGCAGTCTTCAGCCGACATGGGCCATTTGCGACATGTTCTACGATCTTCACTGCATAGTGCGCATCCCGGAACCTGTCAGGCCAGGGCAGGTGATGGAGATAGACTATGTGATCAAGTATCTTTCGGATTCCGAATCCCGCGCGCTGAAGACGAAGGCGCGCCGCATTCCGGTAACTGCGGAGGATCGCGCTACGCATGACTATCCGCGTCTCGCGATTGGGATGAATTCCTTCATGAGCGCAGTGGATATCGGCGGAGCCGATGACGCCTCCGGATTCCGTCAGACCCCTCCACATAAGGTATGGGACCGCGAAACAGGGCATGCCAGCAAAGGGTCGCTCCGTCTCTGGAATAACAAGCCGGAAGAATTGGTCTGGAAGGCTGAGCCGCCGACCCAGATTCCAGCAAAGAAGGTCCTGCGGATCAACGCGCTTGCCAGGACTGAAGGTGTTACGGGGAAAGGCGTGTCCATACGCCTGCTCTATCATACGTTCGTCTGGCATCCGACTCCTCATGTCGAATGGGTGAAGACTATCCAGAGCGAGCCGGTGAATGGAACGACGGACGGCTGGGTTCGGATCACAGTTCCGCCCCTGGAAGTTCCGGAAGAGGACTTCGATTATCTGATCTGGTTCGAAGTCGTCCTGGACGGCAAGGGTATGGCATGGGTGACCGACGTGGACGTAGATCTCCAGGATGTGCCCGTAAGACAGTTGGATGCCGCAAAGATCATAGACCCGACTACTCGGGTACCGGCTGGGGTCCGTTGAAGTCCGAGGCAATTTCAAGTTCTATCCTCTCGGGGCTCCGATAATGAAACGTACGGTGCAAAGTCCCAGTATTGAACTGAATTTGCCGGATTCCCAATGATAATCTGGAGTATCGCCGAGGGCCTTAATCATATTACGCAGTTCAAGGCAATTGTAGCTCCGGAGGCGGGATATGAAACCGTCCACCATTACGAGGAACGGAATTGCAGGTACAACATAGATGAAAAAGAGCTGACGCCACGAAAATGGACGAATCAGCGGACCGACCAGGAAAATTAAGAGGGGTACCAATAGTAGAGGAAGCAGATCCGCGGGCAGGTTGCGTCTGGAATAATCGGAAAAGGCAACTGGACGTTTGTTGACGGTGGCGGTTTGCAGCAATGCCGTCAGTTCTTCTTCATCAAAATGGTGCATGGCCGAAAACATGACATGAATATCTGGAATTCTGCGCAAGGCGTCGATGGCGTCAATCGATTCAGGAAAGTATACGACATTTCCATTTTTAAGTTTCGCGATTTCCCGGGCTGAACTCCTGCTGGGATAACGATCGGTCAGAAGAACCTGGACATCCCGGGCGGGAACAAATTTTTTCAATGACTTTAAAAATCGCAACATGTAGAAGCCGTTGCCGCTACAGAGGTCAACGATGGTATTCTCTCCACTTTGACGCAGAAGGTCATCCACTAACGGAACAGCCTTCCCATAGACGTCCGTGTAAGTAGCAAAAAAGTTAAGAAAATTGGTCAGGCCGTCGCGCCAGCATTGAGGGCAATAGCTGGATTCATGGAACTCTTTAATTCGGTAGCGCTTCATTGTTCTTTCCCGCGTCTTGCTATTTTACCGCTGAGAGTTTTAGGAATAGCAGTTACGACCAAGAATTCCTTGGGGACTTTGTACTCAGATAAACGGGAATAACAATAACGGCGTATTTGCCGGGTCAGATCCGTGACGGGCTGTTCCGGATTCTTAAGGACTATTTCAGCCACCGGAATTTCACTGAAAAGCGGGTCTTTCCTGCCATAGACCCGGGCTTCGGAAATCAGCGGATGAGAACAGAGGATGGATTCAACCTCATCTGGAAATATTTTCATGCCTACAAAATTTATCACATTCTTTGAGCGTCCGACGATGAAAAGATAACGGTCTTTGTCAATATAGCCAAGGTCTCCAGTATTGAACCATCCGTCAGGGCATACATGCTTCACCAGAAGGAACGGGGAAAAATAGGCATCAAACATGCCGGGTCCTTGAATGAGTATTTCGCCAATGCCGTCAGGATCGGGGTTGATGATCTGCACGCCGTACCCGGGTTGAATCAGTCCGACAGAGTCAATCTTTTCAGTTGCGCCTGAATTGTTCAGGCAGGGTAATCCAAGTTCAATAATTCCATAGGCCTGTGCCAGGTTGACATCGAATTTACGCTTGAAGTCATCTGCATCGGCTGTTGTGAGCCTCATGGCAGTGGAAATCAAAAGACGGGTTCCCGATATGTCCTCTTTCTTGAGTTCAGAGGAACTGATCATCAGACGGTAATGGTAGGGGGTTGCATATATGAGACGGATGGGGAATTGTCGCAAGGTGGAAATCATCTTGGTTTCTACGGGTCGTCCGCATATGACAATGGTCGCGGATTTGCGTATAAAAAGCAGGATGGTGACTATAAAATGAAATGCCATGTCCAATACCCACAGGATATGTTCGCCGCGAGTTATACCCAGTCCGGTGCAGGCCGCAGTCCGTTCGAGAATGGCATGATGGGAGAGTACTACTCCTTTGCTGCTCCCAGTTGTCCCTGATGAAAAGCGGATGAAGGCTGGGCGACGGCCATCAGGCAATATGACAGGATTGGTTTCGCAGTTGGTCGGATTAATTCTGTATGGATGGACATTTCCTTCAAACAGCGGGACTCCGTTTGCGTTTGGCTTGTCGGAGATTAGGAAATTTACAGCGATACGTTCGATAATGTTTTCCGACTCCGCAGCGGTGGCGTGGATTGATATCGGGACAATGACGGCGTCGACGGATAGAAGCGCCAGGCAGATGATCACATATTCATAGGAGTTGTCCCCATTGATGGCAACCCTGGAGTCGGGAACAATTCCTGATGATTTAAGTATTGCCGCAGTTTTTTCAACATCTGCAAACAGCGCCTGGTATTTTATGGCTCGACCATCATCGATGACAGCTGTGCCGTCATAAGATGAGACTTTTTCCCTTATTGTCCGATAAATATTCATGCTTCCAGTCAATTATTGTCTCAGGCATTTTCCAATGGAACGGGTGAATTCGTCAATTTCATCCTCGGAAAGTATCCCTTCCCGGTAGGAAATTACAGCATTAATGCGATTATCGAAACTGTTGAAGAATACTCCGATACCGGGATGCGGCGGCATAAGTGGCAGGTGGTATATGTTGAGCAGTGGAGTTTCAATAAAAACCTGGGGGAGGGAGCTTCCCGACACAAATGAGAACATAATGCTTCCGGCAGTCTGGCCGAAGATGTTTTTTGCAAAGAGCGACATGATTGGCAATGGAAGGATACGGGACAGCAAGGATGCAGTTCGAAGCGACTGAGGTATCTTTTCAGCGGCATTTGACATCATCTGTTTTTTTAATTTTTCTGTCCAGTCGGCAAGTTTCCTGTGTTCATCGCGTTCGGCTATCAGCGGTGAGAAACTCCATTGATTGAAAAAAATTGTCTTGGCGGGAACGCCGAATCCCCGTAGATCAACCGACATTGGCAGCATCATATCTCCTTTGATGCCGCGTATGTTCAAAAAATGATCATAACATAGGCAGATGATAGACGCCAGGTAAATTCCGAGCATGAATGGATCGGCTTCGCGTTCGGATTTCCTCTGAATATCTGCGCTGGCGGCAGAGTCCAATTGTATTACGCGGAATCTGGCTGGCATCGTGGTCAAGTGCTCAGATGGGAGGGCGGCGAGCTTATGTTGCTCCAGGATTGCCAGTCTTTTACGGTGGACAATTTTACCGGCCTGGAATTGCTGTGTCCAGTTATTGAGTTCAGGATGTGGCAGGCCCGGATGCATAGCCATGATTTCCGAATGCCCATCGTGAATGGATCTCAGGAAAAGTTCGGCACCTCGACCATCAAAAAGGAGATGGCTGAATTTGAAGATGAGATATCCTGATCCTTTGCGGGAAATAAGTTTTATCTCAATGCTTGTCCTGTCTGGCAGCGGTTCATTGGCAAATGCCTGGATGATGGGGACGACATCTGTATTGTCTTTCTCTGATTGTTCTGAAAACAGGACTCCGGAACCTGGCCCCGGTTGCCAGTATGGAGCCAGGTGCCAGGCGCGCCTGATGCTTCCGTTAAGGAGGGGAAGTATGGCATGGCAGGCATCCAGCAAACGGTTGATCTTGGTGGAAGATAAGGAAGCGCCGAGTTCAAGGACGACTAGAAAATTATTTCCACGGGCAGGGGTAAGACGGCACTGGTGGTTGAGCGCCGCTGCAACCCA
>JANYBI010000211.1 GCA_025360875.1 Lentisphaerota bacterium | reverse complement strand
TTCCACCAGTAAATTCTTATGAAACTGAAAATCTAAGAAAAGCCATCACTGACAAAAAAATAAATGAGTTCTTAGATTATTTGGACCTCAAAAAGCGCCTGCAGAATATTCACACATGGATCTCCCAAGCAATATCCTCACGCTGGACAGCGGTA
Source organism: Lentisphaerota bacterium (assembly GCA_025360875.1). GTDB lineage: Bacteria > Verrucomicrobiota > Lentisphaeria > Victivallales > GWF2-50-93 > GWF2-50-93. Next base: position 9,737 of record JANYBI010000211.1, on the reverse strand, counting down.
TGTTCAGAGCCAGCAGCATCATGAAGAAAATCAGCGCTCCGCCAGTACCGTAAAACGGGACAATGATTACTCCACATGAAATAGCTCCTACACACGCCCCGACATGATCCGCCATCTCAACACTCCCCCCGGATTCTATTTCGCCTTTGCCTGATTCCCTGAGTATCCTGGCGGCAATTGGGAAATATGTGCCGCAACATATTCCTGTTACGAGAAATGCCGCAACAAACCATGGAAAATTCCAGAATTCAGGTTCCTGGCATGAAATCGCAAACAGCAGGAGCACGTGGGCTGTCAGTGCCATCAAAAGCGATGCCCCTGCCGGAATCCGCTTCTGGACCGATGACTGTACCATCAAAATTCCGCCTGCCGCCAGGCCGAGCATGAAAAGAGCGGATAGAAGTCCGGCATTGACATAAAGGCTTCCAAGCAGAGTCTGGAAAAGGTACATCAGCACTATTACAGTCCCGATGCTGACAAAACCTGCACAGAAAACTATCCTTCCAGCTCCGGCATCCCCTGCCCTGCGTGAAGATTCGGATATTGCCGAAAGAAGTGATAGGCATATGAAAACCAGAAGCGGCACAAGAAGCATGGCCAGTCCCTTGCTGATTATTTTCATGCAAATCCAGGTAATTTCCATTCCCGACTGTCTGGATGAAAGAAGAAGCGCATAAAGAAATCCCAGAGGCATTGAATCCGTGTTTATCATTCCTGCAGCGCCATCTGATGCGGAAGCATATCGGTCAAGTGCGAATTGCGCACGGTCAGGAAGATAAAGGCTTCTCAGTGATTCAGGCGGAAATATTTTTGCAATTCCCTTGACTCCGGCAAGCCTTTTCTCAAGTATCTGCGGATCTCCTGTCACATTCGGGGACTCAGACACGATGAACCAGCTGCTGTCACCCGGCACAATGACAAGATATTTGAACACATATCCCAGGCTGTTCTTCACAGAAGCTCCGGCAAGCGCAAGTTCCGGGCCAATGACATTTTCACCTGCAGTTACACGCGTCCCCAATATTCCCTTTTCAACCAGCGCCCCGGCGACATCATCATAGAACTCTATCGTGAAATAACGGTTGACAACCGAACTTGTCGCATCAGGCATGTTCACAATGACAATATCATAGGATTTGACATTCTCCTTGAGGAATTTCCTGGCATCACCCGATATGGGACGGTAACGGATATCACTGATCCTCAATCCATGAGGCAAAGATGAGTTCGCCTTTAGAATATAATCCGGATCATAATGGATCCACGCGACTTCGCTGACCTGGGGGAACTTCAGGAACTCCCTGCATATATTGAGTCCGGAACCTATCACAAGGATCTTTCGTGAATCGGGCTTCTGGGCCAAGTGAATTGAAATTATCTTCAGGGCACTTTCACTGTCTGGAACACTTTCAGCCGCACCTCCCTCACGAAGAATAGACCACTGGCCCTTGTAGACACCATAGAGGTATTCCGCCTGTGGCGTCGCAAATGCCCCCCTGTATGATTCAGCTGGCAGAAGCCGGCTCCATTTATGGATCCTGATGTGAGTTCCAACATTCCACCAGACAGCAACTGCAACAAGTCCAGATGCCGACAACAGCATTAACACTGCCACTGTCCTCCTCAGGAACATCCCGCATGCGACGATGACTATCAGGCATATCAGCATCGCGATATATTCTACCGGCATTCCGGCATAAAGCAGGAGCGTCACGCCTGCACCACCGACAAAGCTTCCGATGGACTCATATATGAACGTGCCGGCGACCGGCAACTTTGAAGTGCCCGCGGTCCATCTGCAGGCTAGAGGAAACACCGCACCTGTAATAAAGCTAACCGGAGCGCCAGCAATAACCGCCCATGAGATCAGTTTCCAGATGGGGAATATCTCATATGCCTCGACACCGGCAATCCCCCTTATGTTCAGCATGACAACATACTGAAAAATGAAAGCCGGCACATAGAGTAGAATTACCATATGCGTTTTCGCTGAAATTTTTTCTGACAACTTCCGGACCGCCAGGACTGAACCTGAAGCTATCGCTATCCAGAAGAACCATGATGAGAAAAAAACTCCGACTGCAATGTCGTTGCTTTCAAATGAACAAAGGAATTCCCGGAATATGAGAGCCTGGGAGGCTATGGCGAAAAGCCCGATTGCGAAGATCGCAAAATTCTTCCTGTGTTTTTCATTAAGCATAATAATTGGACGGGATTACTGGATTTACCTGCTTTTCAATATTAATCTCATCCTGTCAATCCAGTTATCCTGTCAAGTCTATTTTTTCTGTTCTTCCCTGAAAACTTCCGCCTGAAAGGTCAGGTAGCTGGCGCCTTCTTTCCATGCATCTTGCGGAAGCCCAGCCTTCCTGGAGAGATAAGTCAAGGTGGTTTCCAGATTCCATCCCTGCTCTGTCGCCACCTGCGGCAGGAATACCGCCGAACGCCCGTTCTTCCTTAGCACCATTCCATCTACACCAATCCTTATGTCCTTGAAAGATGCAACCTCTTTCGGAGGGGTCAGCGCGGAAATATCGATCAGGACATCTTTAATCTCACTTTTTGAAACCGGATTGAAGCGAGGGTCATTGACGGCGGCATTGACCGCATTTGAAATAACCGACTTATACAATTCCTGACTCGGATAAATTTCACCGATACATCCTCGGAGTTCACCTTTCTCCTTGAGCGTGACAAAAGCCGCCCTCTGCTCCTTCATGCCATCGGTTAACTTAACGCCCAAATCATCAGCAGAAGGAGCCCGTCCCTTGTCCAAATAGTAGACAATTGTTTTTCTCGCAAGTGAGAGAAGCAGTGCCTTCTCATCTGCACTCAAAGCCTTCCCTTGTTTCTCCTTCCCAGGCAATTCTTTTCCAGCAGTCCACTTCCCGGTGAAAGCTATGGAGAAATAGCTCACGGAATTATTGTAATCCCCGACGACCTCGCCTGATGTCGTATAATTAAGCTTCATGCACTTGGAATCTGAAGGCAGCATTGTCAATCCTGTCGCTATCGGCACATATCCGCAAATCGTATCGTCAGTCTTCTTGATATATTTCAGGAATCCGTCAGAATCTTTCTTCTCAATCATTTCAAAAGCCCCCGAATCAAGCTCCTTAAGCTTTTCAGGAATGTTGTCCTTGAAAGGGAGATATTCATAATTGGGACCGTAATGGGTGAAGTCCGAGCTTATCAGCAGAAGGGTATCATCATCCATAAGCCCCTTCAATGCTTTACCGGCTTCCTTCATCGTTTCAGGTGAACATTGCCCGGCTATGATGAAAACAATTTTAGGGAGGTCGTCGGTCATCGGCCGTCGGCCGTCAGTATTCGGCTGCCTGTCGTCAGTCGTCTGTTTTCTGTCGTCGGATTTACGGACTTGCCATGCATATTGCAGCAATGGCACCTGGATCTGCACGCTATGTTCCTGTGTCAATGCCTCAGGAATATCCTTGAATACCGGTTCCTTGAGCAGCCGGTCTATGAATTCAACATCCATCTGGACATTGCCAAGAGGCGTTTCGAAACTTTCATATTTCGGTACGCTGTAAATATTCCTCATGCTCATGCTGTGGGTCGGCCCCAATATGACGATCCTCTTGTAAGTCCTGCCGAGAGACTTGAGTCCGCAGAACGCCGTCCTGCCTGAGTATTGATAGCCGGCGTGGGGCTGGATTAGCGCAATAACATCGCTGGACTCCTTGCCTTCAGCCTTAGAATAGAGATCATCAAGGATTTTCGTCAATTCAACCTTGTCCGCAGGATACCATCTGCCGGCAAGCGTGGATTTGAAGTTTTTCTCAGCTTCCGCGAAGCTGGGAAAAACACATGAAAGAAAAAAAGCAATACAGAAAATATGTTCTTTCATATTGCACCCTCCAAGTAACGCAGGCATTCCTGCCTGCAGTTCTTAATTACTAATCGTAAATGAAAACAAGCTGCAGACAGGAATGTCTGCGCTACTCTAATCACCCATTCCATTTGCTTTCGGTACAAATCTCCCCAGCCATCGGCTTAATCCTTCCCATATATTTTTTCCTGTGCCCGACCGCATCAGATTTTATTAAGTGCTTTGACTGTCTAAACAGGATCCCTCCCACAGCCAATGCAGTTGTTCCAAGAAAAAATAATTTCACGAAGGATCTCCGGTTCATTTCCATACGCCTTTAATCTCCTTGCCACAAGGGCATTTGCCATCCTTGAGATTGTTCTGCAGGACAGAGAATCCATTCCTTTCAATCAGGAGCTTCCTGCATGCGGGGCAGTAGGTATTCTGTCCCTCATTGCTGGCGATATTGCCGATATAGACATAATTCATCCCCTCTTCCATCGCTATCTTCCTGGCAAGATCAAGCGTCTCCAGCGGTGTCGGGGGAAGATTCTTCATCTTGTATATAGGGAAGAATCTGGAAAAATGCAACGGCGTATCCGCCCCCATGTTCTTCACAATCCACTTGACCAGTTTCCTGATATCGTCCGTACCGTCATTCAACGTAGGTATAAGCAGATTTATTATCTCAATATGCACTCCTGAATCCTTTGCAGTCATCAACGCATCAAGTACCGGCTGAAGGGTCGCCCTTGGCACTTTCCTGTAGAACTCATCCGTAATTCCCTTCAGGTCGATCCTGGCGACATCGACATGCTTGAGGAGCTTTTTCCACGGAGGAGTATTTATATAACCAGCTGTAACAAGGACATTCCTTATTTTCCTCTCCCTTGCGAGTTTCGCAGTATCCAGCACAAACTCATAGTAGACCACAGGATCCGTGTAAGTATATGAGATGGTTTCACACTTGTATTTGGCAGCCGTTTCGACGAGTTTCTCAGGAGGACAGCTGTAGGCATCGCTGTCTTCGGGATTGGCCTGGGAAATTTCCCAGTTCTGGCAGTTGAGGCAATGCAGATTACAGCCGACTGTAGCCATGGAAAGTGATTTTGAACCTGGAAGGAAATGGAAACACGGTTTCTTCTCTATCGGGTCCACGTTTATGGAACACGGAAAGCCGTAGACAACGGAAATAAGCTTCCCGTCAATGTTCATCCTGACCCTGCATTCACCGCTCTGTCCGGGCATGATGACGCAGTATCGCGGGCACAAATTGCACTGGACGGAATTACTCATTTAAAACCACCTTGGACAAATCCCGTTTGGATAATAAAATACTATGGCGTTAACTTATGTTCAAGGTCCGGTAGGGAAAGCCCGCATAGGTTCAATTCTCTAGCATTGCACTGGTCATGCCTGCCGCATCGAGTATTGAAGAAACATGGCTATCCATCTCAAATGTTGTTCCGCATAGCACATCATGCTCAGGAAGATATGATGACCCGTGCGTGCCTTTGATTTTGGAATCATCCTGGGATACGCTCATGGGCGGCCAGAGCGACATGAACAGTTCACAGGGATCAAAACCGGGCTTGTTGTGGATGTCGACGTGTGTTGCATAGTCAGGCGCCTCCGACGGTTTATCCCACCACTTGTAGGAGAACCAGCTTCCGGCGGCCGCCTCCATGATGATGTCGCCGCAGCGCTCATTGTTTATTTCATTCCTGGTCAGGATCCTCAGGAGCCCTTTGACATCGTCGAACAACTCCGCCACCGGACGTATGTCATTCTTGTCGGCTATATGGATATGGGCTATCTGGTGATCCACCACCGCAAAGGCCCTTGAAGCATAAAGATCCGGATACAGTCGCCCATGCACATTCCTCTCGACGAGAAAACCCGCATCCAACAGGATCCTGTTCGGAAAAATAGGCTGGTGCGCTTCGGTTATAGCATAATCTCCGAAGACAAGAACCTCATAACCTGCGACCTTCGCGGAAACGAAAAGTCTTTCAACTTCCTTTTCCATCTGTTCGAAAGCCGTTACGGACTTTTTGCTTCCGGGCCCGAACTTCTGCAGGTCATAGTCGAGATGCGGAATATATACGAGAAGAAGATCAGTCGCCTCGTTTGAAACCAGGAGATTGGAGGCGGCGGATGAAATCCATTTTGAAGATGCTTCCGATGTGAACGGCCCCCAGTACGTATGCAGATCAAATTCCCGTCCAATCTTCTTGCAAAGTGCGGAATAAAGACCATCTGGCTCCGAATAGAACGCCTGGATCATCCCGCCATGGTGCTTGTGTATCGGCGCAGGGGACAGGATCAGATCGCTGTCGCGACCTATGCTCTGCTGCCAGCATATCTGCCCTACAGTTCCTCCATTTTTCCGGAACTTTTCCCAGATCCGCTTGCCATCATAAAGCGATGATGCCTGCTCCCAGAAAAATGTCTTATGCATCTTCCTGTCGTAAAAACCATTGGCGATCATCCCATGTTCGGCAGGAGGAAGACCTGTGCGGAAACTTGCCTGGACAGGACATGTAAGCGCCGGAAAAACCGTCTTGACATTCTTGGTGTTGAGCTTTTTCCAGAAATTAGCCCTGGTATGTTTCTGCCAGAACTCATAGCTGAGCGCGGCAACCTGGACAACAAGAAGCTTCATGAGCCCACCGCAAGATTATTGTCGGGACAATATCCAGATTCAAAACATCCAAATCTCAAACAAGCTCCAACCTCCAAAGCAAGACAAACAAAGAAAGATCCAAGAGCAGCCCTTGCGGGCTTAACTACCAGCAAATTCCACATTGTTTCCGGAATTCGTTTGTAGTCAATGCCGCGAGGCATGTTCTTCTGCCTTCTCAACTTTAACATGTTTGTTTGAAGTTTGATATTTGGTGCCTGGAATTTACCGCCCGGCGGCCAGGCGGTCTCAGTTCTGGGAATAGCTTGCAGTAGCTCCCGGATTACGGGATATGGCGACTCGTCCCGTCCTGGCGATTTCAATTATGCCGAACTCTGTCATCATGTTCGTGAAATCAGTTATCTTCTGGGACGGACCTGAAAGCTCGATGCCAAGCTCATCTTTGTGCACTGACACGATCTTGCCCTTGAAGATTTCAGTTATCTGTATGACTTCCGCCCTGTTTTTACCTGTCGCCTTGACCTTGATAAGCATAAGCTCCCGCTCAATGAACTCGCTTCCGGTAAGATCTGTCACCTTTATCACATCGATCAGCTTGTTGAGCTGCTTGTCTATCTGTTCAATTATCGCATCGTCGCCAAGCGTGACTATGGTCATCTTGGAAACCGTCGGATCGTGCGTCGCATTGACCGAGAGGGATTCGATGTTGTAGCCTCTGCCGCTGAAAAGTCCTGCGACTCTCGCAAGAACCCCGAACTTGTTCTCCAGCAGTACCGATATCGTGTGCTGTTTCTTCTCCATATGAAATTTCCTTTCAACTTTTTATTAAATCAAACGAATTCAATAATTAATTGCCGGCGAGACGCCGGCGCTCCATCTCCCAAATTGCGCATTTATTCATAGTTGGACGTTCGATGTTGAGTGTTCGATGTTCAAGTTCATTTTCCAGTATCTAATTTCCCAGGACTTCACTTCATCATTCGATATTCCTTGCTGTGTCCCGTCGTAGCATCTTAGCGAAGACGGATTCGATATTGGACATTCAAGCCTTGTGTCAATTCAGCATAACCTGTCCGCCGGCGACAGGTATCGCCTGTCCCGTCTCGTATTTCTGCTCTACGCAGTAGATGATTGCCCTGGCGACATCGGCAGGATAGCAGCCACGCCCCATAGGAACCTTGTTCTCGTAGAACTTCTTGACGTCTTCAATGCTCTTGGCGCCTGCCACCTTTCCGCTATTAAGATACTGCACGAACAGACCGTTCTTCGGATCGCTCCAGAGCGGCCCTTCGAAATAATTCCCAGGACATACGCTGTTCACCTTTATCTTGTCCTCGAGAAGCTCAAGCGCAAAACTCTGTGTAAGCCCGACAGTTCCAAACTTGCTTCCAGCATAGGCCGCGTTGCGGCTGCTGCCTTCAAGCCCGCTCTTGGAATTTATCTGCACAATATCGGTCCAATCGCCTCCTTCGGAATTCTGGGCTGACATTATCTGTGAGACATATTTGACGCAGACGAAATATCCCGTGTAGTTTATCTCGGTCACGAAATCCCAGTCCTTCTTCGCAAAGGTTTTCACCGGTCCGGCCTTGAGAACACCGGCATTGGCGACAAAAAGATCGATTCCTCCGCAAAGCTCGACAACTTTTGAAACCATGCCTGAAACCGATTCCTCCTTGGCGATATTGACTTCAGCGGCAAATGCCCTGTCCCTGCCAAACTTTGCGCATATCTCATCAGCGGCCTTCTGCGCACCGGCAAGATTAATGTCGGCGATTGCGACAATCGCACCTTCGGCGGCAAGTCCTTCGGCAATTCCAAGACCAAAACCCTGGGCAGCCCCGGTGACTACCGCGACCTTTCCATGAAGCCTTCCAAGCCCACCGCCTGCAGACACCTTTTTCCTATAGGATTCGACTTCCCAGTTCTCTATGAATTTATACGATTTTTCAGGAAGGTAATTCGGTCCACCAAACGCGTGTGCCAGCTGCTGGACAAGAGCCGCATCGCGTGCAAGAAGCTCGACGGTATTTGCATCCTTGAGTGATTTCGCCGCTGTGAACACCGCTTTCCCAGGCACGGAAACGACAAGCGGCCTATATCCCCTCTGTTCTGCGAACTTCGCAACGGATGCGGAATCAACCTTGTCGGATATCAATGCAAACGACTTCGCATAGACTATATGGTCCGGGGTCAGAGGCCCATCGGCAATCTTCAGCGGAACGGAACTTTTCACGATCATCCTGGAACTTCCATCCCCGAGCCAGGTCCTGAGTTTCGGAGAGAGCTCCATAACTGTTTTCGCATCAGCCATTCCCTTCTCAAGTCCTATCTTGACATTTTTCTCATCATAATAGGACATCAGCTTGTACATGATATGGGCATAGGTGCGTTTCATTCCATCGGAATTGTCGGCTCCCACGAATACTCCGTGATTCTGGATGAAGATGATTTCCGGCTGCCTGCCATGCTTCGCTGCGAACTTCGCAATCTCTTTCTGGACATGGACAGCAAGCGAATATCCGGGGTCAATGTATTCGATCCAGAGGGAATCGGGAAACAGTTCGCTGCACTTGCCCTTTCCTTCCCTGCCGCAAGTCATTCCATTCACCAGCGCAGGATGCAGATGCACCACAAAAGTGGCATCCATCGCCTCGTGGAGCGGAGCTTCAACCGAAGGACGGCCCGAACTGTCAGGACATACGGCCATTTCCATTACCCTCTTGACGAGAGCTTCGCGTTCATTTGCTTCAACAGGAGGAACTATCGTGAACAGTTCACGGATCCTGCTCCTGTCCATTTTTACGAAATCCTTTTCCGTGATGTCTGCTAACGCGACTCCGCTGGGCTTTATGTAAAGGTTCCTATCATCCTTGTACGAAGTATTTCCGCCTCCAGCCAGGACGAAGCGCGGATCCGCGCCGTAAAGCCTGGATAGCTCAGCTATGATAGTCAAAGACATATTTTATTTCTCCTTATGATGGCATAGCCATCTATTGTCGAAATAAAATAAACCAGATTCCTGATTTTAAAAGGGGAATGGGAAAAAGGAAGCAATGTCACACAGGCATCTTGCCTGTGTTTAAGAAGTAGAATTTAAGGCCACAGGCAAGATGCCTGTGCTACATTACGGAAACGTCAACTTCATTACAAAGTTGACGTTTCCGTAATGTAGCACAGGCATCTTGCCTGTGGCCTTAAATTCTACTTCTTAAACACAGGCAAGATGCCTGTGTGACATTGCTTCCTTTTTCCCATTCCCCT
>JANYBI010000208.1 GCA_025360875.1 Lentisphaerota bacterium | reverse complement strand
GAAAGCGACAGCAAACTTATCGAGAACGATATCATGATGAAACTTGTGGCGCCTCATTTCATCTTTGACGACGAATCCCTGGAGATGTCCCTTGAAGTCATTTCCGCACTGCCGATGGAAACCAGGGTCCTCATGAAAACCCTGGTGGACCACGCGAATCCGATCTTCAGGGAGAATTCCTCCTGGATTGACATTGAACCGCGGAAGAGCACCGAATCTGATCCATACTCCCAGAGGTTTATCAAAAAGAAGAAATTTGATCTCCGTGGCGACTGCCTTGGCACTGAGAAGCTCGGAATACGGTTCATCCTCTCGGTCCCTCCGTTCGTCATCACTGAAGAAAGCTTCCGTTTCATACCGCTGCTGGAATGTCCCGATCTGAAATATGACGCCACGGGATTTTTCGCGGATCCGCAGGGGAAGCGGGTAATACCGGTACTCCATCGCCCGACACTTGCAGAAAAACGCAGCTGGTCGTTTGCGGAATCATTCATAAAAGAGCTGTCACATACGGACAAGATACTTGTGATAGCCGATGACTTCGAAGATAACGGGAGATACTTTTCAAAACGGCTGGGAGAGCTTCTTGAGAAAAACAATACTGGCCTGGACTTTGTCGCATGGGAAAAAACAGAGGATGCCCCGGCAATGGCAGTCAGTCTCGGAACGATGTTGCACCGGATAGCCGAAACTGATGCGGACAGGATTGTCATCATTCCTTCGGCATGGGACACCTCGATGGGCACATCCTCCAGGCTGCAGCTCCGGATCCTGTCGGCAATAATCCAGATGGCGCAGTCCAACAAGGCAATCAGCACGATAGCGCTTGCGACACCATACCCGCTCCTCCAGGACAATCCGATAGCGGACGAGTTGTCGAAAGGCATCAGGCAGGACCTGAAGAAGGATTTCGCCGTCGAGGACATATTAGATCTGAACCAGATCATAAGGACAAAGACAGGCTGGAAGGATACCTATCGCAGGGATTCATCTTCGCCGACCCTCTACGCCCCGTTTCCGATACATCTCATGGATGATATCTGCCAGATGATAATTGATTCGGACTGAGGACAGGCGGACTCACATAGCAAATTGCGTCGCGATCGTCCTCCTGCGGAGTCTATCGGACTTAACAATGAGTTCAAATATAGGTGATTTGGCTCGTAGTAGCGCATGTTTGCGCGTTCTTTGGTGTTTTCAGATTCCATTAAGAACGCTCGAACACGAGCTACTACAAGCGAAAACCTTTATCCTCCCTCCTGCGGAGGATATCCGTATACGATAGCGATTACAATAGCGGAAAACAGGTCTGTATTGGAAAACGGTCCCAAATTATTGTTTATTTGGGACAAGACATTATACCAGAATCGCCATATCAGGGTTTGACGATGAGCGTGGATGGAATTTCGATCGTGAAGGTGCAGCCGGGTTCGCCACGGTTATTGGCCGCCGAAACTTTTCCGCCGTGCAGGAGCACGATGTGTTTCACTATGACGAGGCTCAGGCCGTGGCCCCTTCCATGGTGTTCGACATCCTCTACAAAGAATTCACTGAAGAATTTTTCAGGATTCCTGATGTCGGCAAGGCCCTTTCCGTTGTCCTTCACATCACACACCAGGCCATTCGCGGCCTTGCGCACATTCACCTCCACCTTTCCAAGGTAGGGGGAATACTTGACAGCGTTCTCAACGACAAAGCAGAGGGCTGTCACAAGCAGATCCTCGTCGGCCCTGAACATGAGCTTCCCGCCGTCCTTGCAATCCGCAAGCATGATGATATTCTTCACCCGGCTCTTCTCCTCTACAGCGGCGACAGCCTTCTGGATTATCGTCTCAAGGCAGGTCCTCTCCTCTATCACCTTCCTGGTGCCGTTCCTCAGGTTTGAAAGCAGTATGGTCTTGTTCACGAGTTCAAGCAGGTTCATTCCGGAGCTTACAATATGCCGTACGCACTCCTTCTCGTGATCTCCCAGCTTGTCGCTGGCGTCCAGGATCTTGCCGAACCCGACTATCGCATTCAGCGGAGTCCGTGTCTCATGGGAGAACAGGTTGATCAGATCATCCTTCATCTTGTCGATCTCCTGGACAGATTTCAGCCTGATGAAGACTCTGACCTTGGCGAGGAGCTCCTCCGAATCGAAGGGTTTTATTATGAAATCGTCAGCCCCCGCCTGGTATCCCCTGAGCCTGTCGTTGAGCATGGACTTTGCGGAAAGGAGTATTATCTTCGTGAACGAGAGTTCCTCCATCTCGCGGAGCTTCCTGCAGATCTCATATCCGTCCTGGCCCGGCATCATTATATCAAGCAGGATGATGTCGGGCTTGAACACCATGGCAGCATCGAGCGCCTCCGTTCCGCTTGAAACGGATTTGAATTCAAACTGCCTGCCCAGGATTTCCTCCAGGATCAGGATGTTTGTCTGATCGTCGTCGACAATCAGCATTCTGTTCTTTTTATCCGCCATACATCATTTCATGCACTCTTCTCCGGCACATGCTCTACCGGCACAAAAAAAGTAAAAGAAGCTCCCTTATGCTGGTTGTTTGAAGCATAAATCGTGCCATTGTGGTGCTTGATTATTTCCCTGCAGATCGAGAGCCCGAGCCCGGTTCCGCCCTTCATTCTCGCCACATCTGACTGGAAGAACCTGTCGAATATGATCTCGATGTCGGCCTCGGGAATGCCCGGCCCCATGTCGGACACGGTAACCGAAAGCCTGCCCTCGGATTTTCCGAAAGAGACTTTCACCTCCGAGCCCGCCTCGCTGAACTTCAAGGCGTTCCCGATGAGATTCCTCACCACTCCGGCTATCTTCTCCCTGTCAATGCAGGCATTGGTGTCGACTTCAGGCTTCAGACAGATGAACTTCACCTTCTTCTCCTCGAAGTTAGCCCTCAGCTCATCATAGATCTGGAGGGATATCATGAAGAGGCTGGTCTCCGTAAAGAAGAATTCCATATGTCCTGATTCGAGCTTGGCGAAATCAAGAAGCTCGTTGATCATCTTCAGCAGCCTCTGGGCGCTGCCGTTGATGCATTCGAAATACTCCGTCATTTTCTTCTCGTCCCTCATCCGCTCGCGGTCGAGCCCGAGTCTCGAGAAGGACAATATGCCATGGAGGGGGGTCCGCAGCTCATGGCTTATATTGGTGAAGAAAGAGGTCCTTGCACGGTTTGCATTCTTCGCATCCTGCAGGGCGCTTGTCCTCTCATCGATTGTCTGTTTCAGCTCGACGTATATCTTCTGCAGCTTGTCCACCATCCCGTCGAATGATTTTGAAACAATGCCGAATTCATTTGTCTCCCTGGAATCGATCCTTATGG
>JANYBI010000171.1 GCA_025360875.1 Lentisphaerota bacterium | reverse complement strand
TAAACGAATGGTTTGTGAAGAAAGACAGGGGGAAAGCCGTGTGAGGGAAAACTTCATGCACGGTTTGGTCTATGGGGTGAGCCTGAAAAGTCGTAACTCGTTGCGGCACAGTGGGTTTACTCTAATAGAACTTCTGGTAGTGATCGCGATAATCGCAATTCTTGCGTCATTGCTCCTCCCCGGTCTGAAAAAAGCGAAGTCCGCCGCGAAGATGAGGGACTGCGGTTCCAAGCAGAGGCAGATCATGATCTCGGCAATATCCTATGCGACTGATTTCAGTGGCTACATGCCGCCGAATTATCCGGGAAGCTCTCTTGGCGACTACTGGTGTCAGCCAATCGTGAGCGGCGCATGGAGCACTCCGACGACATGGGGAATGGGCAAGCTGATGGAGAACAACTATCTTCCGATGTCTGCCGGAGCTGTTCTCTGGTGCAGTGGATTCGAGGTTGACAGTAGTGCTGCTGATAAGACCAGGTACACTGATTTTGTAGCACGGCAGAGTTCCGGAGTTTTCGGACCAACCGGATTAAACGATTTCACCTGGTCATCATTTTCATTTTGTACCAGCGGACGCTGGAATTCTGGATCTCTGACCTCATGTGCGAATATCAATGACAAATATCTGAACACTTATCCGCTGATGATTATCTGCGGAAGTTTCGTCTATAGCAATTACTACTATACAACCGGCTGGAACTGTTATGATGGCGGCAAGCCGCATGATCTCAGCGGATGTAATTTGAGTTTTATTGACGGACATGTCCAGTTCTATCCGATGAAATGGCTGCTATTCAACGGAACTGGCAACTTCTGGACTACGCTTTCACGCGAACCTACCCCGTGGTACTGGACCAACAGCAAGTTCAATTCGATGTGAGCGGAACTGTCGTCCGCAATCGACTGCGATCGTCTGCAACCGATCGCGACCGGATGCAATTGACTATTATAAATCCAATATGAAAAACACAGGAGGAATATCATGTTGAAAGGCGTCCTTAAACCGCTGTTGGCTGCAGGCTTTGTTCTTGCGTCAGGCCTGACCGTGCTCTCCCAGGAGGCGAAGATGTCGTTTCCGGAGGAACTGATTCCGAGGTTCAACATTCCGAAGATGTCCAAGCCTCCGGTAGCCGACGGAAAGATCGATCCGGAAGAGTGGAAGGAAGCCGTGAAGGTGATGGGAATGGTGAACACCAGTTCCCTCGACTTCAGAGGCCGACCCGTGTCGTTCTGGATCGGCTGGGACGCCGAACACCTCTACATCGCCGCCAGGAGCAACATCCTTCCGGGACACAGGCTCTACCGCGCCAGCCGCGAACGGGTGAGCACGAGTGTCGTGTGCGACGATTCGTACGAGTTCGGGATATTCATGCACGACAGGAACAAGCCGGAGAGCGAAACCAGCAGCTTCCTCAAGATAGTGCTGAACTCCATGGGTAGCGGCGACTACATGAAGATATATCCGTCCATCGGACAGAACATGTACAACTGGACGCCGGACGCCAAGATCGGCAACCTGATCTATGAAAAGGACGGAACGCAGTGGTGGGACATGGAGCTCACGATGGACCTGAAGGATCTGCAGATGCCTGTTCCAAACAAGGCCGGCGACAAGATGGACATCCTTCTCGCAGGCGATCTCAAGAATCCCGGCTGGCAGTGGCTTGACTTCCCTTCCGCCTCAGGCCATCTCGTCCACCACGGATTTCCGCGGGCAACTTTGACTTCCGACAAGCCTTATGTCCAAGTTGAGGAAATCTCCGGCCTTCACGATGAGAAGCTCCGCCTGCGCACGATGATTTTCAACCCCTCGGACAAGCCTGTGACGGTGAAGACCCTCGTCAGGCTCAGGAGCGGCAAGATCGAGAATTTCGACAAAGGTGCTAAAGAGGTTTTCAACGAGGTCAAGGATATTCCGGTGCCCGCGAAAGGTTCGGCGCGTTTCGATGTGGACAAGGATTTCCCGGGGCTTGAATATGCCATGCTCAACCAATGGTCCCCCGCCAACAAGTCGGCGCTGGATTTCGAAATTTCCTCTGAGGCGGCGCCTGTCTATACTTTCCACTGCACATTCTTCGGCACAAAAAAGGAATATCTGAAGTCTGAGCCGCGTGATTCGACCAAGTTCGACTACGAAATGAAGTTCAATCCCGTCAACAACAAGCTTTTCATTTCTGGAGACACACTGGACACTAAGTTCCCGGAAGGGAGCAAGCCTGCTGCGCTGGCATATGCTGTTGATAAGGACGGCAAGGTCGCCAAGGAGGGTAAGATAACACTTGTCGTAAACTACAAATATGGGGATTTCGTTGAACTTCCCAAGCTGGAGGAAGGCAAATACCGCGTGACTCTCACTTTCGTGGACGCCGCCGGCAAGGCGCTCATCTCGCGCAACGACATCAATTTCGACAAGAAGGACGAGGCGAAAGCGTTCTCCGCCTGGTGGAACAACAAGATCGGCGATACGGAAAAGCTGCTCGCACCGTTCGAGGCTCTGAAGGTAAAATCCGACGGGCCCGCCACCGCAATCTCATGCACGCGCCGCGAATACCAGCTCGATGGTCTCGGAATGCCGAAGCAGATCATCGCGAACAAGGGCAACGTGCTGACGCGTCCAGCCCGCATCATGCTAAAGGTTGACGGAAAGGAAATCGCAGTTCCCGCCGACGGCAAGATATCGGTCACAAGCGCGAAGGACTGGAGGGTCGAATTCACCGGACAGGCCGAAGCTGCGAACATCGCATTTTCCGTCAAGGGATGGATGGAGCAGGACGGTCTTGTGAACCTTGATCTGACATACGCTCCAAAGTCCGGGGCGGTTTCAATTGAAGACCTGCGCGTAGAATGGCCGGTTGACGGAGCGCTGGGCTCATGGATGACCTGCATAGGCGGAACCGGCGGAAACTATTCCGCGCGTTCCATCGGAAAGGTGCCGGATGGCCAGGGAGCCGTCTGGAACACTCTTGACAACATCGGCCAGACAGGCTCGACCATGATAGTCGGCAACTGGGAGAACAACCTCTGGATAGGAAACGACGCTCGCGGCCTCCTGTGGTGCGCCGACAGCGATCAGGGCTGGGTGCCCAACAACAAGGCACCAGCGCACAGTCTCGTCCGCAAGGACGGCGAAATCGCGATCGTGAACCACATCATAAACATTCCCAAGGGTGAAAAACCTTTCGTCCTCGATGCGCCGCGGACCATTCAGCTGCAATACAACGCGACCCCTTTCAGGAACTTCGCCTCAGGATGGAGGCTCACGCAGGTGTCGGCCGCGAACGGATTCGCCTGGCCGGACTACAAGACCAACAAGAAGACGAAGCAGGAGTATTTCTCCATCCTCAGCATGCCGTCCACCGATGTGAATGAATGGCCCGAATACTATGCAAAGTACAAGGCTGGCGCCGAGCAGTGCTCGAAGACCGGCTGGTACAGCATATCACCGCGCCTGACAAAATATCTTACCAACCAGATCGCCCTCCGTGGCTACATGGACAAGACCACTGAGCCGGGCATGTACCAGTATTTCGCCGCCGACTGGGTGCCAGGCAACGAATCCCTGAACAAATCATACAGGGACTATATGATCTATCTGATGAACAAGCATGTCCGCGAGGGCGGGGTGACCCATTACTATTTCGATATCAGCTTCTCCAGGGATGCCGCCGATCCGATCGCAGGATTCGGCTACCGCCTCCCTGACGGGAAGATACAGCCGTCGAGCCTCGATGGGACACTGCGCGAGTGGTACAAGCGAGTATGGGCTCTCATGCTTGAAAACAACCTGTATCCCGGAGGTGTCTCCGGCCATGCGACGAATTCGATCTGCCTCAGGGCCCTTCCATGGACTGACGCCATCCTCGATTCGGAATATCCGATGCCGGAGTCCATCCTCACATATCCGCCGGACAGGATGATCGCGCTTTCGGTCCCGCATAATTTCGGCGTCAATATCAGCCATCTGGGCTTCATGAATCCGTATTGGGCGGTGATGCATGATGCAGCTCCCGGCGGTGGTGGCGGACCTTTCTACAGCGAGGACTTCCGCCGTTTCGGCATATCGGCCGACGACGTCGAATTTACCGGATACTGGCGCGGCCAGATCGTGAAAAAGGCCGGACAGGGACTGATCGCCTCCGTATGGAAACGTCCCGGCAAGGCCGTGGTCGCGGTGATGAACTACGGGCTTGATCCCGCAGGACAGGAGAAGACCCGCCAGTGCGAGATCACTCTTGATCCCAAGACGCTCGGTATTCCCGACGGGATTACGCCCCAGCAGATCCGCGCATCGGAGATGAATATTGACAACGGAGTAATTCCGGGACGCTATATCGGACAGTACAAGTGGTATGCCGACATGCCTGAATCCAAGCATCCGCTCGGATGGCAGGAGAAGGTCAAGCTCCGTCCTCCGGCAGTTCCGAAGTTCGATGTTGCCTCCGGAAACCTCGGCGGATTCGATGCGCTCTACCACGATGTGCGCTACATCCTGATCACCTGGGACGACAAGCCGTTTGACGAGACCGCGCTGAAGAAGACCTTTACCGACGATAAGAGCCTTGCCGCAGCGCTCAACTGGGGTGTCAACCGTTTAGACGTAAAACAAGTCGCGGACTCTGATGCCGCTGTAAAAGTTGAGAAAGGCGGAGTGAAGGTGCAGGCTTGGACACGGCCTGGAACTGTCATGCTCCAGATTGCGAATTCCGCAGACAAGCCAACGGAGGCTGTCCTCGCCATTGATCTCGCCAAGCTCGGCGTCAAGGTGCCAAGGCTATGGGAGAAATACACGCAGTGCGTCGGTGGAACTCTTGACGCTCCGGGAGGAAAAGTCACGGTCAAGGAAGTCAAACCGGGACAACCGTCTCTGGTTTTCATCGACACGTTCTGAAAAATAAAAAAACGGCTGCGGCCGATCGCGGTCGATTGCAATCGAACGCGATAAGGGGAGAAAGAGTATGTTCTTGAATCGGTTTTTTAGTGGGGCTGCATTCTGTGCCGGAATACTTGCGTGCTTTTCCGCATATGCCGCCGAGAAGCTTACGGACGACGACATCAAGTGGCGTGAGAAGGTCGGGTTCAATCCGCAGGTACATGCTTCCGTGGAAAATTCATCCGATTCAGAGGTGTTTTCCAGGGTGCCGTTCGCGTACTACCCGTACTCCAACGAGCTGGAAGTGGCTTTTGATGTAGAAGCGGCAAACAAGCTGCTGCCTGCGGATGCGACCAAGCCGGCCGGCATTCCGGACAAGGTGAAGGTCTCCATATTTCCGGCGGCCATAGGTTCGGAGCTTCGGGAGAAGTATCTAGTCTATTATGCTCCGGCCCCCAAAGTACAGGCGGACCCCGGCAAGGCAGTTGCGTCCGGGGAGATTGCGCTTGACGCCAAGGGCAGGGGCCATGGCGTCATCAGACTTCCGGATCTTCCTTCCGGCAACTACCGCGTCGAATATGATTTTGGCGCTGCGAAACTCGCGGCTTCAAAGACTTTCCGCAGGTCGCATTTCGAATGGGAAGGCTGCACATACGGAACAGAGCACAAGGTCTATGCGCCGTTTACTCCGGTGGCTGTGGACGGTGCGAAAGTCTCCGTCGTGGACCGCACCTATACTGTCAACGGTCTCGGACTTTTCGACAGCGTGGTAAGCAAGGGCCGCGAACTGCTTGCTGAACCGATGAGACTGCTGGCCGAAGATCAGGATGGGAAAAGGATCGAGTGGAAGGCTGGAAAGATCAGCGGAAAGGCGCTTTATCCGGATCTCGCTGTGTTGAAGTCTTCAGCCAGTTCTGCAATCGGGAGTCTTGAATCGGAAGTCTCCATAGAGGAAGACGGCTGCGCAAAAATCAAATGGACTCTCAGTCCCGCGTCAAAGCCGGTCCCAGTGAAACGCATGTGGATCGAAATTGCGCTGAAGGATTCTGAGGCTCCGCTATGTCATCTGGTAGGTATGAACTCCATGCGGCACAATTATGCAGGAACAGTTCCGCGCGGCGGAAAGATAACCTGGTTCAACCAGCCGTGGCGCCCGGCGCGTTTCGAAGTACAGCCTTTTGAAGGTGAATTGCCTGCCTCTTATCAGGTCTGGGAGTCGAGCAACCAGATGCACTGGGGCAGTCAAAAATGGAATTTTACGCCTTACGTATGGCTGGGTGCCGAGGAGCGAGGACTGGCCTGGTTCGGCGACCACATACAGGGATATAGCACCGACGGCAAGACGTCGCTGCAGCGCATTTTCATC
>JANYBI010000161.1 GCA_025360875.1 Lentisphaerota bacterium | reverse complement strand
CCCGTGCAGCGGCTGTAGGGCATCGAATATGGAGAGTGACGTCTCCTTCACGCATTTTCCGTGTTCCGCGTCGTACCTGAACTTTTCGCCCAGGAATTCCACTGACGATATGATATCCTGCATGAACGGGTCTTCTTTCCCGGAGAAATCGCGCAGCACATCGGCGATCAGCGCATCCCTGGTGGTGATCATCGGCACGACGAGTTTCTGGGCGTCGGTTATCTGGATGAAATGCTGGAGTATGTCGCAGCAGGGCTCGAGGCTCTGTGAAATAAGGTCGGAAAGATGATAAGTCTCGGCCAGCTTCTCGGAAGGGATTCCTGCCACCGACGCATGGACCGTGTCAAGGCTCTTTCTCGAAACAGCAAGTATCTTCGGTTCCTCCTTGTCGCCGCTGAACGTATTCATCAGCGCCCGTACCGGGGCGCCGACAGCGATGAACAATGGCGGTTTCTGGCCTTTAGGATAATTCTTGGTGATGTCGTCAACCACGCATCCCACGAAAGTGTCGATTATGTCCTTGACCTTCTTGCCGCTGGCCGGCTGTCCTATCTCCTCGTATAGCCTGAGAGTCCCGATCCTGAAGGTCTCCGAACTCCTGACCCTGCCGTTCTGGACAAGTATCATATGTGTCGATCCGGTGCCGATCATGCAGATGACGGCGTCCTGCTTCGACAGCGGATATTTTTTCTCGAGGGCATCCTTTACGGAAAGGTAGATCAGGCGCACCTCCTCGGAGGCCTCGAGTATTTCTATCCTTATGCCGCAGAGATGCTCGATGCGCTCTATGAAAATATCCCTGTTGGTCGCCTCCCTTACGGCACTGGTCGCAACGGCCTTGTACTCCTCGGCGCCATATCCCTTCATTATCTTGCGGTAGTCATTGAGGATCTTGCCGACCAGCCTGATGCTGTCGGAAGCTATTCTCCCCTTGGTGAACACGTCCCTGCCGACAGGTATCGGATTGGAGGCGTTCTCCAAAACTTCGCAATTGCCCGACTCGTCGAGCTGGACGATCTCCATCCTTACGGAATGCGAGCCTAGGTCAATGACAGAGAAGAGGGTCTTGCCGCTGTTTTTCCTGATTTTCATGGGAAAGGCTTCTGAATTATTTTTGGTAATTAAGGTTTGTTTTAATTTTTAATGGGTAAACGCAAAATATAAAATAATTGAATATCCAATATCCAGCACGGAATGTCCAATATCCAAGGAAATTATCGCATTCTATCCCTTTGGTCGTGTCTATGCTTTTAAATAATATTGAACTCGGATCTTCGGTTCCTTCCAAGACAGAATCGATTTTCACCGAACGTTGAATGAGTTTGTCTTTTCTTCCCTTCATCGGTTGGATATTCCGTGTTGGATATTGGATATTCATTCGAATCAAAGAAAAAGCCAATTCTAAGATACATCCCCAAGGATGATATTTCCAAAACCCCAATCCAATTTGAATTGTTTTTTAACGCAATGTAAATTCATTTTCCCATTCAGACGCAAAAATGACAAAAATGAGTTTTATGGAAAATAATATATTGGACAAGATAAACAGTCCCGCCGATCTCAGGATGCTCACCCCTGAGGCGAAGGAACGACTCGCCTGCGAGATCCGCGGAGAGCTGATCGATGTCATATCAAAGAACGGCGGACATCTCGCCCCGAACATGGGAGTGGTAGAGCTCACCATCGCCCTCCATACGGCTTTCCATATGCCGGAGGACAAGATTGTATGGGACATCGGGCACCAGGCATACGTCCATAAGATCCTGACCGGACGGAGGGAGTTCTTCAAGACGCTGCGACAGGATGGAGGATGCCTGGGCTTCCTGTCCCGCGACGAATCCGAATATGATGTCTTTGGCGCAGGTCACGCCGGCACTGCGATCTCGGCGGCCCTCGGTATGGCTGCGGCACGTGACCGGAAGGGAGGCAAGGAGAAGGTCGTGGCCGTTGTCGGTGACGGCTCGCTCAACTGCGGCGTTTCCTTCGAGGCGCTCAACCATGTCGCCGAAACCACTAAGGATTTCATCATCATACTCAACGACAATAAGATGTCCATCTCAAAAAATGTCGGAGGCATGTCGCGATACCTCAACCGCATAATCACCACAAAAGGATATAACAGGCTTAAGAATTCCTCGAGGAGATTTGTCGAGAAAATTCCGCGTATCGGTTCAACGATCACCAGCATCATAGGCCGGTTCGAGGAGGCCACCAAGAGCGTACTTGTCCCTGGCGTCATCTTTGAAGAGCTCGGATTCCGCTATGTCGGCCCGATCGACGGACACAATATCGAGGAATTGACTAGGACCTTCGAAGGCATCAGGGAATTCGAGAAACCCGCCATTGTCCATGTGATAACTGAAAAAGGACGCGGCTACAAGCTTGCCGAGGATGCGCCTGAGAAGTTCCATGGGCTAGCGAGTTTCGATCCGGAGACCGGTGAAGATCTGAACGGTTCTTCGACGCCTTCGTTTTCCACTGTCTTCGGCCATTCTATCTGCGAGCTGGCTGAAAAACAGAAGGAAGTTGTCGCTCTGACCGCAGGAATGCGTACCGGTACGGGCCTGCTGGAGTTTTCGAAAAAATATCCTGACAGGTTCTTTGATGTGGGAATAGCCGAGGAACATGCGGTGGTTTTTGCGGCAGGCATGGCGACACAGGGATTTGTGCCGGTCATCGCGATCTATTCAACATTCCTGCAGAGGGCGCTCGATTATGTGTTCCATGACGTCTGCCTGCAGAAACTGCCCGTGATAATCTGCGAAGATCGCAGCGGAATTGTCGAGGACGGTGCGACCCATCATGGGATCCATGACCTCTCATTCCTCAGGAACATGCCGAATGTCTCGATCCTGTGCCCGGCCGACGGCTGCGAACTTCGCAACATGCTGTTTGCAGCATTCGAGAGGAAGGAACCTGCGATCATAAGGTATCCAAGAGGTACGGCGGTGAAAAAACCGGGGACCGAACCTGTTGAAATGGTTCCCTGGGGGAAATCATTCGTCCTGAAGGAAGGAACTGATATTGCGATCTGGGCTTCCGGAAGGGAAGTCACCACTGCGTTTGAAGTCGCTGCGATACTCTCGAAATCCGGAAAAAATGCGATGGTCGTGAACGCCAGGTTCATGAAACCGTTCGATACGGACCTTCTGCTGCAGCATGCCGCTAAGATGCCTGTCGCCACCATTGAGGACTGCCAGATTCAGGGCGGACTGGGAAGCATTGTCGACGAGACCCTCATCAATGTTCCGCACAAAGGCGTGCATCACTACGGCTGGGGCAATGAAGTCGTTCCGCATGGAACAATTGCCGGTATCAGGCGGAAATGCAAGTTCACCGCCGAGGACATCGCCGCAGATATTCTGAAAAAATAAATATTTTTTAAACGCTAATGTTCATAAAATATTTATCTTCAGTACGCCTGCTTCTCGGCGCCCCACTTGAGGATTTCGGATTCTTCCTTGGCCCATTTCTCGCCCCTGACGGATGATGCGAACATCCTGAAGTATTCCTGTATGACATTCTGGAAGATATGGAGCAGGTTTACGCGTTCAGCGAAGATACTGCCGGGATCGTCGAGCTTTTCGCCTTCAGGCAGCTTGAGACCGCTGAAAGTCATGAGGTCGGCGTCAATTGTGCCGGACCATATTTCCTTGTCGCGGGCAATCGTGAATTTCGCCTTTTTGATCTTCTTGCCGACATCAAGTGCGGCCTTGGCTTCAGCGCTTCTCAGGGGATTTCCCTTGCGGACAACTGTCTCGCCCGAACCTTCAGCCTCGTCGCTGAGGGCGAACGTGATAGGGCCTTCGATCATCAGCTCGAAATCGCCGAAGTCCTTTGTCTTGAGCTTGCCGCCCCTTTCCTCGCAGTGGAACCAGAGCCACGTGACAAAATCCCTGCCGGGATTCGATTCGGCCTTGCAGTTCTTGGAGAATCTGACGGGCTTGAGACCGGTGACGTCCTGCTTGAACATCCTGAACATCATGTCGTCGATCCCGATCTGGACCGGCTCCATCTTGAACGTGTCCAGGAAAAGGCTCAGGAACGTATCCATCTTCGTAGGCGAGGATGTTCCGAGATAGAGCATGCTGGACGTCTTGTCAATTACGAAAGGTATGCCCGAAAGGACGGGCGTCATCTGCATCAGGCGTTTCTCCTCGATGTCCTTCTTGATCTGCCTGCGGACCTTGTTCGGCACGAAGAGGAGCTTGTTCATCTGCATGTATTCGAGTTCCTCCATGCGGCACTCGGCATTGAGCAGTGACGCAGGAATCTTGCGCTGGGCCGTCCTCAGACTGAGGTAGAAATGACCTCCGCAGGTGGCTGTTGCCTCGTTTATTTTCCTCTCAAGCAGATGTCTGCCACTTACCCAGCCGACGGCCAGTTCGTCCTTCAGGTCGTCGAGTTTCCCCGCCGCCTTGGATTCGAACAGTTCAAGCGCGTCGTCAGGAAGTTTCTCCGGAAGACGGAATAGTGTCAGTGCAAAAGATCCTCTTTCAAATGACATGGTATGGCTCCTTATTAAGTAACGCAGGCATTCCTACCTGCAGTTGCATTTCTTTTGTGAAAATCGGTTTTAAAGTAATATATGAACCGTCAATTTCTATTTCAGTTTGCAGAAAAACTGGAATTGTTGGGAATTTTCATTGAGGAGTATGAGTTGCCAGGGACGATATTGCGGAACAGATATTGTCCGCAAGGGACTGGGAACCTGGTATCGTCCAGCTGTGGCGTTCGCTGATTTCTATTTCCTTGATCTTCTCGTGTCCGCTGATAGCGATCTTGATCCTCCTGCCGGCTATCCAGTATCCGCGCCAGCCTACGTTATAGCTCCTGACATTGATAATTTCCGCCTTTGTGAGGGAAAAATCAACACTGTCACCCCTGAACTCGACGCTGCCGGTGGAAACCGACAGATAGCCTATATCATCGGCATCCTCCAGGAATGCCCGGATTCCGCTGCAGATCTTGGGAGTCATGGATATCTGGCAGACATATGCGCCTACAGGGACTGGTGACACAATCCTGCCTGCAATGAACTTTATATAATAGTTGACGAGAAGCAGCAACGGGAAAAAGTAGAACATGATGAAGCCTATCATCAGGCAGATTGCGCTGAACATCATGGAAAGGATGAAAATTGTGAGTGTTGTCGTCTTTGTCAGCAGGAGCAACAGGCACATCGCAGGCACTACTATTCCCATCGCTATTAAGATGCCCAGCACAAATGAAGGGACAAACGAGAGGAGGTTGACTATTACCGCCTCTTTCATTCCGAACTTTACCGGCTGCCGGATTTCGAGTTTCATGGAATTATTTCCTTGGAGTTCAAGCTTGTTCTTAAGTTAGCATTTGAAGAGGTCTTGGGCAAATGGAACAGCTCTTACGAGCTTAACTACGAACGAAGTCCAAGGAGAAAAATTGCAATCTGTTTGTAGTCAAGTCCGCAAGGACTGTGCTTTTTGAAAGTATGTTGGACTTTAGTCCGACATTGGTTGGGGGGTTTTCAACATGCATCCGATTCTCCTGAAAGCATCTTCAAAAACTTTTTCTGCAGGAACAAGTTCAACTAGCCCCTTGTCAATTTCCTGACACCTTTTCCTTATTTCTTTTTTCCATTCGGGAGACAGTTCGAAATTATCTCCGGCGTCAAGGCTTTCAAGAAGTTTTTCATCTATAAAAGCCCTTGCCTGGACAGGGAGTCCAAGCGCTTTATCCATTACTTGTTCCATTGTGCTGCTCATGCCATTAAGATATTAAATTCAGGCGGTTTTACAAGTCAGGGGAACCCATAAACAATGTGAGCTGATTTCAAAAATACGAAAACCGCTTGTTGCGGGAACAGAACTTGTTGGAGTTCACAGCTTCAGCGTGTCTTGATATTCAAGGGATTATACACGCTAAAGCAGCGCACTCCAACTTTTGAAATCAGCTCAAAAGAGGCAATTTTGAAATTGCCTCAATGTAAAAAAAAGCCCGCCGTTCCGGGCGGGCTTTCTATTTGCGAAATTCGCAGGAATCGGAATTACTTTCCGGGTTCGGTGGTCTTGGCTTTTTCATCGGCGCCCTGATCCGCCGGCTTCGCCTTTTCCTCGGGCTTTTTCGGCATCACGATCTGGAGATGGAGCTCGCGGAGCTGTTTCATTTCAACTTCCGACGGAGCGTTCATCATGAGATCCTGCGCCTGCTGGTTGAACGGGAAAGCGATCACTTCGCGGATGTTCGGTTCATCGGCAAGAAGCATGACTATCCTGTCGACTCCGGGCGCGATACCGCCGTGGGGAGGCGCACCGAGACGGAACGCGTTGATCATTCCGCCGAACCTGGTATCGACGGCATCCTTGCCGTAGCCGGCGATCTCGAAAGCCTTGTACATGACTTCCGGACGATGGTTCCTGATCGCGCCGCTCGAGAGTTCCACTCCGTTGCAGACGATGTCGTACTGGTAGGCAAGTATGTCCAAGGGATTCTTGTTGAGAAGATCGTCCATTCCGCCCTGGGGCATTGAGAACGGATTGTGGCTGAACGCGACCTTGCCGGTCTCCTCGTCAAGCTCGAACATCGGGAAATCGACTATCCAGCAGAACTTGAAGACGTTCTTGTCGATCATGTTCAGCCTGTTGGCCAGTTCTGTCCTGACGGCACCGGCGATCTCGCATGCCTTCTTTTCTTTCTCGGCTACGAAGAACATGGCGTCTCCGTCCTTGATGTCCCAGATCTTCTTGAGGGCGTCGAGTTCCTCGCGCTTCATGAATTTCACAATGGGGCTTTTCTCCTGGCCGTTCTCCCAGACGATGTAGGCGAGTCCCTTGGCGCCGACAGACTGCGCGAAGACGATCATGTCGTCATAGAACTTGCGCGGCTGTCCGGCAATGCCTCTTACGGCGATGGATCTGACGACTCCGCCGTTCTTGACGACTCCGGCGAACGCGTTGAAACCGCTGGCCCTGAAGACTTCCGAGACGTCCTTGATTTCGAGAGGGTTCCTGAGATCCGGCTTGTCCGAACCATATTTCAGCATGGATTCCTTGAAGGGGATCCTCACATAGGGAGGCATCTCAATATTTTTCGTGCTGAACTTCGTGAATATGGTCTTGAAAAGATCCTCGATCACGGCGAAGACATCTTCCTGTGTGGCGAAACTCATTTCCATATCGAGCTGGTAGAATTCGCCGGGTGAGCGGTCGGCCCTGGCGTCACGTCGCGGAAGCAGGGGGCGATCTGGAAATACCTGTCGAATCCGGCAACCATCAGGAGCTGCTTGAACTGCTGCGGAGCCTGGGGCAGGGCATAGAATTTTCCCGGATGAATACGGCTGGGCACAAGATAGTCACGGGCGCCTTCAGGCGAACTGCTCGTCAGGATCGGCGTCTGGTATTCGAGGAATCCCAGATCCGTCATCTTCCTGCGCATTTCGGAGATGACCTTCGAGCGCAGCATGATGTTCTTGTGGATTTTCTCCCTGCGGAGATCAAGGAACCTGTATTTCAGGCGCATGTTCTCGGGGGTCTGTTCTTCCTGGTTGATCTGGAACGGGATCTGTTCGGCCTCGCCGAGGACTTCCATCTGTTCGGCCACCATCTCGATCTCGCCTGTCGGAAGTTTGGGGTTGATAGTTGTTTCCGTCCTGGCGACTATTGAGCCTGTGAAGCAGACGACTGTCTCGACGCGCCATTTTTCCAGCGACTGGTAGAAGTCGCGTTTCGGATCGACGACGACCTGCGTGATGCCGTAGTGGTCGCGGAGGTCGATGAATATGATTCCGCCGTGGTCGCGTACGCTGTGGATCCAGCCGGAAATCCGCGCCTGCTGTCCTACATGCTCTTTCCTGAGCTGTCCGCAGGTATGTGATCTGAATTTGTGCATAAAATTTTCTCTCTTTATTCTATGAATTATATTAGTTTGAATCTAAAGGGCCTATATATTAGCATAAACCCTTATTTTTTCTATATTCTTTTACAATACTTGAAAGGATTCTAAACATGAATATCAGAATTACCACGAAGGCCTGTTTCCGACTCCACCTGCTGATACTTTCAGTTGTTCTTGCGACCCTCTGGCCGATGATGTCCCGCGCAGCCGATCCCGCCGCCGGACTTGTTCCCGCCTTTGCCGTCGGAGATTTCGATGTCGCGCACTGTACCGCGTATGTCGATGGACGCGAGAAAGCCACCGCCACCGCCGATATCCTGTCTGAAGTATTTGGACTTAAACAAGTCGCTGACAGGGACAGCGGCACCTGGAAGGCTGACAGCGTAGCCGCCAAACGCCGTGATTACCGTATAGCTTTCACCCATCCCGTCGAATTAGGAACCATATGCACGCGGAACTTCACCGGACCACAGAAACAGGCACTTGGCGGGATCTATGGAGCCTTTATATCCGTGCTCAAGCCTGACGCCAAAGCTCCCGGCGATGTGACGCGCGAGGATGATTGGATCATGCTGCCGCAAGGCAATGTCAAGACGCTGCCGCCCGGAACCAAGACTGCCGCCATTCGTTTTACCACGCTCTACATGGATCCGGCCCAAGATGAGCAATGGGGTCCGACCGTGAAGCTGACCCAGTTGATCTGTTTCCGCGGCAGGGCTTACAACCTCGCTGATTCAGGTGTCCGCACGCATACTGGCGGCAAGAAGGAGAATACTCCGGACGTTTGGATCATGGATTGGGAAGAGGCGAAAAAGATAGTAGGTGTCGCTTTGTTCATAGACTACGATAGAAAGATGGATATCGGAGCGCTGAAGCCAGACTTCAAGTCGGCGCCGGCACTCGCGGAAAACGAGGACTGGCTTCCAGTCATGGTAGAGCAGAAGGTTGAGCCCGGTTTCCACTGGTATCCTCTGGCGAAGACGCTGGAGGCGCGGACAATCCGCCTCCAAGGTCTGTGGGCTAACCAGGAAAATATCCACGGGCTGTTCCTCCCGCTTGCACTGCTTGGGGAAAGCGAACAGCTGGCGTCACGTACACTGCCGCCGCCGCCGTTCGCGTTGAATTATGAGATGCCATACGATGGTGTGGCCGCGCTGGAAATCCACGACAAGCAGAGCGGCCGCCTGGTACGCCGGCTCATAGCCGAGACCATGAAAAACAAGGGAGCCGCCGTCGACAACTGGGATCTCAAGGACGAAAACGGAACATATGTCGGTCCCGGCGATTACACGTGGAAGGCGTTCGTACGTCCGCCTTTCAAGCTTACTTACGAGATGTCCGTCAATAATGCGGGCCAGCCCGCCTGGTGGGCTCCGCCTCCAGGCAAAGGCGGTGGCAGCTGGCTCGGAGATCATGGAACTCCGAACTGTGCAGCGCTCATGGGCAAGGAAATGTTGTGGTTCGGTACGCTCTGCGCTGAAAACGGCAACGTCGCGATCGCCACCGATCTCGAAGGCAACAAGCTCTGGGGGACGCAGTCCATCGCGGAAGGATTCCGCGGTCCCGCCTACATAGCATGCGATGACAAGGCCGCCTACCTCATGTGTCCGGAACTGATCCAGCGAGTCGTGCCGGGCACGCCCTTCAAGATGCGCCGGATCTTCAACTGCAAGTCCGATGTCACCTATCCCTGGCACCCTGTCGGCTACGACGCCACCATTGGCGGCGCCGCAGCGCGCGACGGCAAACTCTACTGGGCTATCAATGCGCCGTCTGAAAGCTGGCTTGTTCCGGCGTTTCTGCCTGACGCAATAGAGCCCGGCAAGTGTATTCCAGGCATAGGTCTGTTCAAGGGGAAAGGTTCCCGCCAGGCCAAAGGCGACAAGAATTATGGCGAGGGCGAATACGATGAACTTATGAAACTCTATGGGGCGTTCCTGCTGGGCAAGACTCCGCAGAAGACGCGTACTCTGGCAGACACCGGCGTTCCAAGTTCGACAAATGCATGGTTCGGTGATGCGCCGTCGGAAGGGGATCTGGCAGGTTCTGTCGTTGTCACATTCAATGAACCGATCACAGTCGGCTCGGTCCTGGTGCCCGATGGCGCAATACGCGTCTTCGCGCTCAAGGCCGGAAAGACACCTGCCGACTACCTTGACCTCAAGGCGGCCGGTGAACTGCAGACCGATGGAAAGAAGGACAAGGAAAAGGAAAGCGCAGGCGCCCTGTCCGACCTCGACGATGCGATGGCGGAGATGAAGGGGGAGGATTCTCCCGAGGGCAGCCTCTGGGTGCCTCTCAAGGTTGGAACGCCGGTAAAGGGCAGGCCGATGGTATGGGCGGGTCCGGCCGGCGGTTTCAAGACGCTGGCCCTCCGTTACCAGGTCCGCCGTCTCGCCTTCTCCCAGGTGATGACTCACCGGCTGCAGGATTGCGCCGGAACAGCGAAACGGATCTGCGCCGAAGGCAAGGAGACTGAAGGAGGAGGATGGCATGTCGAGCGTGGCGAAGGCCGTATTGTAACACCGAGTGTGCCGGCCGTAATGGCGCTGGTCTGGCCGGAGCAGAAATCACTGCGCGGCCTTTCGTTCACATATCCGCTGCTTGTGGGGGCGCGCGAAGGCATGCCGGCCCGTTTCTACATAGATGCATGGAAAGAGGGGCCGGGCGATCCCGCCACTGCTCTCGCTGATGATTCGCGCTGGGAACGCGTCGGCGAAATGGCGCCTGAACCCGTATTCCAGGGCTATTTTCCGCAGGATGCCACCTGCCGCAGTGTTGATTTCGGCCGTGTCGTGCCGGCGCGCGCTGTGCGTGTGACAGTTTCAGGCGGTGTTGAAGACCGTGCGGGTTTCGCAAGTGTTGTGGCGTGGACTCCGATCGGAGAAGATCCCAAGGGACTGCCAGTGGCCATAACAGAACGGATCACTGTTCTCAAACTTCCGGCGATAGACGATGAGAAAGGTGAGGCGCAGATTGAGAAGCAGATTCCTCTTCCGCGTCCAGGACAGCTGGCATTCGATGCGAAAGGCACGTTGTTCGCCATTTCCGATGGACGTGTGGTGACTGTACCTCTGACAGGTGATAATGCCGCGCCGAATGTCATTGTCCCGAAGGGCGGCTTTGAGCAGCCGCGCGGCATGGCCCTCGACAGCAAGGGTTTCATCTACGTCGTCGATGCGGCCACACACACAATAAAGGTTTTCGATCCGGCCACCGGCAAATTGGCCAGGACAATCGGAAAAGGTCCGGAGAAAGCCGGAACCTGGGATCCGGCCACTCTCGACAACCCCATGCAGATCGCCGTCGATCCCTCGGACCGTCTCTGGGTTTCCGACGCCTCGTACCAGCCGAAACGCGTCCAGCGTTTTGCAGCCGACGGAAAACCTGACCGTTCATTCCTCGGTCCGACCGAATATGGCGGCGGCGGATGGCTCGATGAGCGCGATGTGAAAACACTTTACTACAACGGCATGCGCTTCCGTCTCGACTGGGACAAGCGCGACTGGAAACTTGACAGCCTTGTCAGCCGTCCTGACGATGCGCGTGGCCAGCTCGATGTAGCAATGCCCGATCGCGTCGTCTATTTCGGCAAACACCGGTATCTGGTCGGTCCGCCGTGGATGGGATACAGAGGCATTGCAGTCGTCAGCCAGGAGCGAGGCGAATACGCGATACCGCGTGCAGTGATAGGTGAGCTTGCAAACTGGGGCGAAGTGGGCCGCCGGCCCGATCTGCGTGCAAAATTCGGTGATCGTGACGGGCGCCGCGTGACCTTCCTCTGGTGCGACAAGAATAACGACGGCCAGCCACAAGTCGACGAAGTGCAGACGAGTACCGAGCCGTCGCTGGGCCGCTGCAGCTGGGTGGTCGGTGAAGATCTGAGTTTATATACCGTGGCCGACAGTGGCCTCGGCTACATCCTCCGCCCCAGCGGCATCGCAGATGACGGCACTCCATCCTACAACTTGAAGAATCTACAGCCGTTCACGACTTTCACCCATGGTCCTGGCGCACGCACCCAGAACATCCTAGGCACCGATGACGGCCGCATTTTCATGATCGGCACTCGCCTCATCTCCGCCGACGGCAAGAAAATGCTCTGGGAGTATTACAACAATTTCGCATGTCACGAAGGTTTCTACCTCAGCCAGTTCGGCTACGACCGTCCTCCGGGAGTGCTCAACCAGGAACATAAGCCGATCGGCCATTTCAAGCTTGGTGATGAAGAGTATTTCTTTACCAATACGGATGAGGGTGACTGGTTCTGCTTTACCGGCGACGGCATGTTTGCCGGATGCGTCTTTGGCGGTCCCAAAGGTTCAGGGCTCCGCCGGTGGACCATGCCCGACTGGACTCCCGGCAAAGTAGACCTCTCCGATGTCCGCCTGTCACAGGAGCACTACCAGGGCTGCGTCGTCAAGACTCCGGAAAACAAAGTTTACGCAGTCGCCGGCCATAATCACATCAGCATTGTCCGCGTCGACGGGCTGGAACAGGCGAAGCGCCTTTCCGGTTCCCTTCAGGTGACCGTTCCGGATCTTGAAAAGACAAGGGCCTGGGACGTGCAGCGACAGGCGCTTGCTCGCCTCAGCCAGGAACGCAAGTCCTGCCGTGTTCCATATCAGCAGAAGGATCTTGAAAGTACCGGCAACCTCTCATCCTGGCCAAAGGACATGTTTGCACGCATACATACTACGGAGATAAGCTCATTCCAGTCCGGGACCAAGGTGATTGTCGATGCGGAAGCCGCGCTGGCATACAATGAGCGCTACCTGTTCGTCGGTGCCCGCGTGCTGGACAATTCACCGTTGCGCAACACCGCCAAGGATCCGAGCCGCCTGTTCCAGGGTGGCGATGCGTTTGATCTGACGCTCAGCATGGATCCGAAGGCGGATCCGAAGAGGACCTCTCCGGTGGCTGGAGATCTGCGCGTTCTGCTCAGTGTTCTCGACGGCAAGCCGATTGCCGTGCTATACAAGCCTGTCGCTCCTGATGCGCCGGTCAACGAA
This sequence comes from Lentisphaerota bacterium, assembly GCA_025360875.1. Lineage (GTDB taxonomy): Bacteria > Verrucomicrobiota > Lentisphaeria > Victivallales > GWF2-50-93 > GWF2-50-93. The sequence continues at coordinate 689 of JANYBI010000161.1, read as the reverse complement.
CGTGCCCGTTTCGAATCGCCTGTAGGCCTTACCATCATCGAACAGGTCAAAGTGCTTCCCGACGTGCAGATCGGGATTGGGTCTGACAGTAGCAAGGAAGGCGCGATATGGACACTTACTGCCCGCATTCCATGGAGCTCGCTGGGGGTGAAACCCCCTGAGGGTGAGACCGTCCTGCGAGGTGATCTCGGCGTCCTGGTCAGCGACCCGAACGGTGTCAGCACCGCGACACGCTGGTACTGGAGCGGTAAGAGCCAGACCGTGGTCTGCGACGTGCCGTCCGAAACCCGGCTCATCCCTGCGCTCTGGGGGGAACTGCACTTCGGCGGCAGTGATCTGCTCAAGGATGGCGGCAAAGGCAGTGCGATCGAGCAGGGGCCTGGGATTTCGCCCGACGATCTCCTAAAGTGATCCGGCGTACATGCGGGACAGGCATGGGGTAAAAATTCCAAGCTCCAAACAAATGGGAAAAGAAGAAAATATCAGATAAAACCAGGAAGTGAAAGAACATGCCTTGCGGCATTGACTACAAGCTGATACAAAACAATTTTGAATTCGTTGGTAGTTAGTGCCTGACCGAAAACGTAATATTTTCAAAGAGCACAGTACACAATAGACCGGATTTTGTCCTAACTTCAAGAACGAGTTTACCTGCCTCCGTAAGTTCTAAACCTTTCCATCACCGCGAC
>JANYBI010000107.1 GCA_025360875.1 Lentisphaerota bacterium | reverse complement strand
GCATATCAGCCATGTTCCTGATCGGGTCACATGCGTTCATCGGACAGTTCCTGGCGCCGGACTCCCTTACAAGCGGTGCAATACTCCTGATAAACATCCTTACGGCCTACACCGGCATCCAGATCGTGAGATATCTTTCCTCCTGGTACTGGTACGCATTTGCCGCCAGCTATTTCGTACTCTTCTGGCTTTTCATTTTGCGGCAGGAGAATGCAGAAGCACTATTCCTCGCCTCTCTCATGGGGCTTTGCGCAGTCGCAAGAAGCTACAAGCTCATGACATATTTCTGGGGCTTTGTGATCACCTTCACCTTCTGCCAGCCATTCGCATGGGAGGCCGCCGTCACGGTGATCATCGTCCTGAACATCATGTTCAACGTCAGGGGCTCATTCAGCTCCATGCCTGCGAAACTCGCACTTCTGGTCGGACTCGTGTTCATATTCCTCGTCATGCTTCCGGTCGTATCGGTGCTGATAGGCGAAGATCCGAGAAGCATCATAAACGTACTGAAAGATCCGCGCGTCCTCTCCGCACTCAGGACGACCCTGATCACCGCAACCGTCAGCTCCATAGTCCTCGTTCTTGTCCTCACGCCTTTCGCGTATGCCGCCGCAAGGCTTCATTTCCCGGGCAGGAACCTCCTTTTCGCGCTAATTGATGTGCCGATAATCATTCCACAGTCGGTCGCCGGAATTGCGCTCATAAAGATTTTCGGGAGGGAACAGATCGTCGGACAGTTCATCTATGAGACCTGCGGCATATACTTTGATGATACGCTTTTCGGGATATGCCTGGCGCAGATATTCGTCTCGCTTCCATTTTTCCTCAAACCGGCGATCCAGGCGTTTGAGAACGTACCGGCAAATCTCGAGTATGCGGCACGGAGCCTTGGTTCGTCACCTGCAGGAACATATTTCAGGGTAGCCCTGCCCCTTGCCGCAAAGGGTATACTGATCGGAACTGTCATCGCCTGGGGCCGGGCAGCCGGCGAGTTCGGGGCCGTGCTCCTGCTCGCACCTTCACCTGAGACCGTCCCGGTACTTGCGTTCAACCGTTTCCAGAGCGTCGGCATGGTTGAAACAGGCCCGCTTGTTGCGGCGTTCCTGCTTTTCTCGCTCGTGATGTTCTTCCTGCTGCAGTTCGCGATCAACACAATGAAAAGCCATAACTCGACAACACAATGAACAAGATTTTGCAAATACAGGATATCAGCGTGACCAAGGGATCCTTTTCGATCTCGGGGATAAACCTGTCGATCGAGGAAAACGACTATCTCGTGCTGCTCGGTCCGACAGGGAGCGGCAAGACAATCCTGCTCCGGACCATCGCCGGCTTCAACACTCCTGATAGCGGCAGAATAATACTTGATGGCAAGGATATTACAGTCATGCCTCCGCACAAACGGAGCATTGTCTATCTTTCCCAGCACAACGATCTTTTCCCGCATCTCAACGTATATGACAATATCGCTTTCGGACTCAGGTTCGCCGGGATGACTGACTGGGAAATGAAACAGCGGGTCGAGAAATATGTTGAGATCTTCGGTCTCGGTGATCTTCTCGGAAGGGATATCAGGACCCTGTCCGGTGGCGAAGGCAAGAAAGTCATGATGGCGAGAAGTCTCGCCATCCATCCGAAGATCCTCCTTCTCGACGAACCGCTCGGAATGCTGGACCACAATGCGCGATTCTCGCTCCTCGGGAAATTCATGGAAGTGCACCGCAAACTGAATCTCACCATAATCCAGGTCTCGCATCACAGGGAGGAAGCGCTGTTCATAAACCAGAAGGCGGCAGTTCTCAACCAGGGGCGCGTCGAGCAATTCGGCACAGTGGATGATATCTTCAAACGCCCGGCAAACCGCTTCGTGAAAGATTTTCTTGGAAAATAGCTTTTCACTCGAGGCAATTCCCATCATCACGCCAGCTTGTAAAAAACACTTGGATTTGTATTTTAACCCGATATGGAAGCTGAAAAAATAATCATCATCGGGAATGGGCCTGCGGGATATTACGCGGCGAAGAAAATCAGGGCCGGCAAACCTGATAGCCAGATAACAATGTTTGACAGGGAACCCCTGCCCTTCTACACGAAAATCCGCCTGCCTGACCTCATCGCAGGAAAAGTCGAAGAGAATAAACTCTTCCTCGCGAAACCTGAAGATTACGGGAAGTCCGGCATCGATGCGCATCTGGGAACCGAAGCCGTCTCCATAAATCCCGGAGACAAAGTCGTTGTCACGTCCACTGGCGAAATTTTCCATTACGACAAACTTGTCATCGCAACCGGTGCGAAGGCCTTCAGGCCGGGCACGATCAAAGGCATAAGCAATGACAGCGTATATGTCCTGCGGACCATATCCGACGCCCGCAGGATCATGGACAAGATGCGAACTTCGCAAAAAGCTATTGTCATTGGCGGCGGACTTCTCGGTCTTGAACTTGCCCAGGCTTTGGGCGGCAAAGGGCTCAAGGTGGATGTAGTTGAATTTTTCCCGAGGCTCCTTCCGAAACAGCTCAACGAGATAGAAGCTTCGATATTGCGGAAAAAGCTGGAGACCCAGAACCTCTCATTTTATCTTGACAGGATACCCACTGAAATAGCCTCAGCTGACAGGGGGCTTGTCCTGAGGACCAACAGGCATGATGAGATAGCCGCTGATTTCATAATTGTCTCGGCCGGCATCAAGACGGAAATAAATCTCGCGGACCATCCCGGACTGAAGACCGAATTCGGATTCATAGTGAATGACAGGTTCGAGACATCAGGGAAAGATATTTATGCGATAGGCGACTGCGCCCAGTTAGACGGAAAAATATTCGGGCTATGGGCCGCGGCAAAGGAACAGGGCGAAGCACTTGCCGACATCCTTTGCGGCAAACGCGATTCATATAGGCCTTCGATATTCAATCCGATCCTGAAGGTGACAGGGATAAATCTCGACGAGATACGCAAGGAAGCGAATGACGGAAGTGCGGGAGTTCGAAAGTTCTAGAGTTCTGGAGTTTTTAACGTAAAACCTAAAACTTAACACTTAAAACTATGGAGAACTGCAAATGGACAAGATAATCATCAGGGACTTGAAGATACCGACGATCATCGGGACGTTGGAATGGGAGCGCAAGGAAAAGCAGGATATCGTCCTCAACATCGAAATCTCCTGCGAACTTCGCAAGGCTGGCAAAAGCGACAATCTTGAGGACACGGTAGATTACAAGACACTTAAGAAACGGATCATCGACCTCATGGTGAACGCGAAATATTTCCTCATCGAGAAGGCTGCTGAATCAGTGGCCGAACTCTGTCTTGCCACACCCGGCGTGAAAAATGTCAAGGTGACCATCGACAAACCCGGCGCACTTCGCTATGCCAGAAGCGTCGCGGTGGAAATAGAACGCCCCTGAACTCAGAAGCTGAAGTCCTCGCTTGCCTTTGTTTTCGGTGCCGGCTGGGATGTTTTCTTACTCGGAGCCGTATGAACAGGCTGCTGGGAATCGTCCTTTAACTCCTCGACCACGACTCCGTCATCAGCCTGAGGCGCTTCACCGGCAACTTCATAAGCTGGAGCCAGCCCTTTCTTCTGGAGTTCGGCATTCCCCCATTCCTTGAATTTGGCAATGTTGGCATTTGTGTCCTGGACTTTCTGCTGGTAAAGCTGCTGATATGTGGCTCCGGTGTCATCTTTAAGCTTGGCGACGGACAGTGAATATTTCCCGCAGGATGGACATGTTATCGTGAAAGCATTAAGGTCAACCTTCCGTACGATGTTATCAAATCCGCATTTCGGACACGCCTTCACTCCGACCTTGGTGAGTATGTCCTTATTAAGCTTATAGGAAAACTGGGCAAGCGCTGTCTGTTCATTATGGATTGAAGCTCCGACCTGCTGTTTAATTATTTCGGCATCGGCGGCTGTCCCCTTGGTCTGTCCAGCGACAGGCTTCTTTGCTGATGTTGCGGATTTCTTCGCCGCAGGCTGCTGTGGGTTGTCCTGATATTCTTCGACAACCTGTCCATCGTCGTTGCCATAATCGATCTGGTTTGCGGCTTTCCTTTTGCCGCCAGTTATGGAAAACGGCACCCTTTTGAGCAGTGCCTTATTATATCTGAGCTCCACAAAATATTCTCCCGGAAGCCAGTCGTTGTCAGGCTTGATCATATGGACTTCACCCCAGTTTTCAAAGGCCTTGACCTTGTAGGATGTCCTGCCAACCTCCTTCGCAATCTTGTTCTGGGTGAAGAACCAGATCGTATCTATGGAAGCATCCACCTTTATGCCCAAATGGTTGAACCAGACGTAAAGCCTGTCAGTGTCGGCTGGGAATTCCGTTCCTTCATTCAAAGCCTCGCCGTTCTGTACATCGGTGGCGAGTTTGACGTTTTCAACGGAAGGATCGGGATTGACGATGTCCTTGGCAAGTCCTTTCCAGAAATTTTCGGCATTAACAAGGAAGGAAAAGCAAAACAGTACGAACATTACAGGAATTCTAAGGTGTTTCATAAGTACCTTCATGAGCTAAGATTCACTATCATTTCTTCTTCAACTTGCTCTTCTCGCTGGGAATTAAAGCGAATATGCCTTTGAGCTCCTCGCCATGGCTCTCGACAATCTTGAGCGTCTCAGGCGTGATCATATCCTTATACTTGCTGATTTCCTTCCTGACGGGCTTGAGCTGAGTTTTCGCGAGTCCCTGGGCGGCGGCAGGCAATGCCCTTATGTTATTTTCGAGATCATCGGCGTTTTTCACCATAAGCTGATAGGCATAGGCAGTGGTCACTGCAGTGGTCACCTTGAGGAAATTATCATATCCTGTAAAACCCTTGTCCTTTGCGAAAGCCTCCCATTTCCCCAGGTCAGTAGCCGCAGAAGTCATCGTGGTTGAAACGGATTTAGGATCTCCAAGCTTCAAGTCCTTGTTTTCCTTG
>JANYBI010000094.1 GCA_025360875.1 Lentisphaerota bacterium | reverse complement strand
ATGCAGGTTCCAAAAACACCCAGGGGCTCTATGTCCCCCAGAATAGTCCGATCGAGCTGTGGACAGTTGAAAACCCGAACAGGAGCAATACGAACTTCAACAATGTCCGTATTACCCAGACAATCGCAGGGACCGCATACGCGTATGACTGGTCTTATACGGAGGGGACAGACGCATGGACAGTCACCTCAGGAGTTGGTCTTCGTAAGGCTTCAAAATACTATTTCGGCGACTTCAATACGCAGGATTGCAGAATTATCGATGAAACCAGGGATGCCGCAAACAATCTAGTCACAAACAAGGTCTCAAACTCAAAAGTTTTCGAATGGGGGGCTGCTATTGTCGATGAGACTGTCGATCCCGACGGAGCAAACCTCAGGACATCCTACACGTATTACAACAATCCCTCTGAAACAGGGAAATACGGCAAATTGAACGCCATCCAGAAACCCGACGGCTCATGGGAGAGCTACAATTATGATTCCCAGGGCAGGAAAACACTTGTGGTGTCCTCTTACCTTGATGCGGCCTTAAATTCTCCGGCAGGATCAGCAAAGGCTGAATATTATTCCTATGCTCCGCTTGATAACGCAGATATCCTTCTGCCGAACGATGGACGCCCGCGCACAATCGAGACCAAGCTCCTCGGAAAAACCGTCAACAGGAAATATTTCGTATATAAGAATATCAATGGAGAGCCAATCGACATCGAAGAGGAAGGGCTGGCTTCATTTGGAGATTCATCCAACCAGAGAAAGACGACTGCATATTATTTGAGTTCAGACGGTGAAGCTGCAAAGGGGCGTATAAAGTCTATTGCATGGTCCAATCGTAAACTTGATACTTATACCTATGAATATGGGACCTATTCGGCGAATCAGGATCCTGCTTCAAGCTCCTTTTCAGCCGGCACTGGAGATGCCCTGAGACAGACCATTGTCCGCGGTACCACCGCAAATCCTTCCGGTATCGCAGGAAAATCCACCAAGGAAACAAAGGTGACTGACGGAAGGAACAATGATGTCATGGCCGAGATCTACGCCTATGATGGCGCAGGTTATTCCAGAGTTGCATGGAACGTGAACACCTTCGATACCCAGCATCATGTTCTTGCCTCACATAATTCCAACGGTACATATTCCACCGCGACATGGAACTGTTGCAGCAAGGATTCCGAATCCACCAATGATGGAACCCACTACACCTATTCCTATAATCTCCTCAAGCAGATGGTTTCAAAAACCAAGGTCGGGGGCCCGACAACCGCCTACACCTATGATGTCGAAGGACGCCAGCTCTCGGAAACTGTCAGTGGCGGAGGTGTTTCACTTGCGACATCCGCAACCTATGATCTTGCGGGCCGCGTTACATCACGCTCTGATGCCGCAGGGCTTGTCACGGCATACGCATATTCCAATGGCAGAAGGACTGTCACGACGACTCTGCCGGGCGGTTTTACCGAAATCACCGACCATTATCTTGATGGGAAAATAAAATCCGTGACAGGAACCGCGGCAGTTGCCAAATACTACACCTACGGTGCGAACCAGAACGGCACGCAGTGGATCCAGGTGAATATTTCCGCAGCCAATTTCCCCAACTATGTGAAGACCACTACCGATGCCCTAGGCAGGACAATTTCAGAGGAAAAGCCCGGCGTAACCGGTACTCTTGTCAAGAATTATATTTACAATGCTCAAGGGCTTCTTATAAAGACCACCTCCACCGGCAATGCCGACACACTCTATGCATATGATGTTTTCAATAATCTCTTCCGTACAGCGCTTGACCTCAACTCCAACGGACAGATCGATCTTTCCGCTGATGATCGCGCTTCAGAATCTGAAACTTCTTATCAGTCTGTGAACAGCCAGTGGTGGTCCGTGACCACTTCCAAGGTTTATGGTGACAATGGAGCCGTCACCACGAATGTCACCAAGAAACAGCTCACAGGACTAGCCAGCGGAACCATAGCAAATACCATCTCCACCGATATCAATGGCAATGACACAGTTTCAACGACGACACTGAACCGGACAAATAAGACAGTTGTCCAGACTGTAAACACTCCGGATTCCAATGTGGATTCAGTTTCGACCACCGTGAACGGTCTTCTTGTTTCCCAGAGGACAGCTACAAATCTAACATATAATTTTTCTTACGATGGAATCGGAAGAAAAATTGGAGACACCGATCCCCGTACTGGTGCTTCAGTGACCCATTACAACGCCCTTGGCCAGGTTGATTATGTCCAGGATGCCGCAGGAAAACAGACCAGCTTTACCTATGAGGCCAACACTGGCAGGCGCAGCAGCGTCGTAAATGCATTGAACAAGGCAACATCCTATACTTATAACTCAAGAGGACAGATCGTTACAGTAAGAGGCGATGCTAGCTATCCGCTCGATTACGTTTACGACTCCTATGGTCGCATGTTTCAGTTAAAAACATATCGGTCCACCGAGTCCATCTCGTCCAATCCTGACATCACCACTTGGGCTTATCAGGATTCCACAGGACTGCTCACATCGAAAACTTATGCGGACAATAAATCAGTCAGCTATACCTACAGCAATGAGGGAAAACTGGCAACAAGAACTTGGTCAAGGGACGTGGTCACGACATATTCATATAATCTGGCAGGAGATTTGACTGGAATTTCATATTCAGATTCCACACCATCAGTCGCATTCACCTACAACCGCCTT
>JANYBI010000057.1 GCA_025360875.1 Lentisphaerota bacterium | reverse complement strand
CGCGATGAAGATGCTCCAGGCCCGCCTTTACGAGCTCGAGGAGCATCTTCATCGCGGTAGCACGGTTCTTGTGCTGTGAACGCTCGATCTGGCATGAGACGACTATTCCGGTCGGAAGATGTGTAAGACGGATCGCGCTGTCTGTCTTGTTGACATGCTGGCCCCCTGCTCCGCTTGACCTGTATGTGTCGACACGCAGGTCCTTCTCATCAATGGTGATCTCGATATCCCCCTCGATTTCGGGGAACGCTTCAACGGAGGCAAAGGAAGTGTGGCGGCGCGCATTGCTGTCGAACGGTGAAATCCGGACGAGCCTGTGGACTCCGCGTTCGGCCCTGAGGTTCCCATACACGAAATCGCCTGAAACCTTCAGCGTGACACTTTTTATTCCTGCTTCATCACCAGGTTGCATTTCGATTATCTCATCAGTAAACCCGCGGCGTTCAAACCAGCGGCGATACATCCTGAGGAGAATCGATGCCCAGTCGCAGGACTCTGTCCCGCCAGCACCGGCATGTATCGTGAAGAAAGCATTGTTGCGGTCGAATTTGCCGGAAAGGAAACTGACAAGTTCGAGCTTGTCCAGGGCGCTTGAAAGCGGCTGCCATGTGCCTTGGGCCTCCTTGAGCATATCTTCGTCATTCAGCTCCTCTGCAAGTTCAGCCATGGCGGCAAAGTCATTGACTTTCTTCATTACCGATTCAAACGGTTCAATGATATTCTTGCACTGGCTGAGCTGGGCGACCGTCGCCTGCGCCCTCTCGCGGCTATCCCAGAAGTCCGGTGCCGCCATCTTCGTTTCAATATCGGACTTGTCCTTGCGCTTCTGTTCGATCTTCAGGAAATTCTCAAGATATCTTATGCGGTCCACCGCATCTTTATGAAAAACTTTCAGTTCATCGAATGTCATATTCTGCAATCCTCATTATATTATAGGAATTTCGAGAAATCATACGCCACCTGCCAAATGTGGCAAAGGCCAATAATATAATTAATCTAAGGAGAATAGGAAATGCTTTCCGAAAAGAGTTTGATTTTTCTTGAGCAGCTCATGAAATGCTCCGGTCCGTCAGGATTCGAGATAGAAACTGCGGCAGTATTCAGGAAATACATCTCCCAGTTCACGGCAAAAGTCCATACCGACGTCACTGGAAACACGATCGGGATACTGAACGAGAAGTCGGATTTCAAGGTGATGCTTGCAGGACATTACGACGAGATTGGATTCCAGGTCGTGATGATTTCCGATGAAGGCCTACTATACATAAGGAACGTGGGCGGCATAGACAAAGTCACTGTTCCCGGAACAGAAGTCGAAATACTGACGGAAAAAGGCAAGATCCACGGCGTTATCGGAAAAAAACCTATCCATCTTACGGAGGAGAAAGACCGAGGCCAGGCTGTTGAAATCAAGAACCTATGGATCGACATCGGCGTCGAAAACAAGAAAGAGGCCGAAAAGATTGTCCGCATCGGAGATCCGGTGGCGGTGAAACCCAATTACACAAGAATGGGCAAGAACAGGATCGTATCAAAAGGGATGGACGACAAGATCGGAGCTTTCGTGGTCGCCGAGATCCTCCGCGAACTCAGCACCAGGAAAATTAATGTCGGCGTATATGGCGTGGGCACTGTCCAGGAAGAACTCGGGCTCCGCGGAGCAACGACCAGCGCGTTCGGAATCGCCCCGAATGTCGGGTTTGCAATCGACGTCGGATTCGCGACCGATACGCCGGATATCGAGAAAAAGACCCTTGGCTGCATATCTCTTGGCAAAGGCCCGATCCTCAGCAGAAGCGCAGACGACAATCCTGTCATTGCAAAAATCCTCAGGTCGACGGCAAAGAAGAAAAACATAAAAATCCAGGAGAAGGCCGGCTACAGGGCGAGCGGAGGAACCGACACGGCCGTGATTCAGCTCACCCGCGGCGGAGTCGCAACATCTCTTGTCGGAATTCCGAACCGCTACATGCATACCCCTGTGGAAATGTGCGATCTCAGGGATGTGGAAGGTGCCATAAAGCTCATCACGGAGACTATCATGTCCCTGAAACCCGGACAGACTTTTATTCCGGGAATTGACTGAGGGCGGCCACAGACTTTCACAGACAAAGACATTTATATTTATGGATGACAAAGAAGATTTCTTATATAAGGAAACCACAGAGAAGATTATAAAATGCTTCTATAAGGTCTTCGACGTACTTGGCAGCGGCTTTCTCGAATCAGTATATGAGAAGGCTTTACTAATTGAAATGAAAGTCTGTGGCTGAATTATGGGGAAAATCTATTTAATAACCGGCAGTGACGAATACGCCATCAAAGGCAAATCGCGGGAGATAATTACATCTCTCTGCGGTAAGGATGCCGAGAGCAATCCATGCCTTGAAATCATCCACGGTGACAGCCCGGATCTTGATCTGCCACGCGACATAGGGCTGCTTATCGAGTCCGTCGCCACCCCTGCATTCCTAGGTTCGGCCAAAACCATCTGGCTCAAGAACCTGGACTTTGAAAAACTCGAAATCTTCAGCGACGATGACAATAAAAAATCCAAAGGTGCAAAAACTCTCGAGGAGGTATTTGAAAATTTCCTTGACCTGTTGAAATCCGGCATACCGGATGAGACGACCCTCGTCATGAGCGTGTTCGCTGTCGACAAGCGCTCCGCCTTTTTCAAGGCCTGCCAGAAGACCGCTGAAATATCCCTCTTCGAAAAAGTGGACTTGAAGTCAAAAGACTGGAACGACAAATTGAGGACGGTTATCCATGATTCATGCAGGCAGAACAATGTCAGGATCTCCGAAGACGCCGTAGCGTTTGTGTCAGAAACCGCAGGTGTGGATGTTGGCAGGGTGAAGTCCGAGCTTGAGAAACTTTTTGCGTACGTATATCCCGGAAAAGCCATCTCCCTTGCGGACTGCAAGAACATCTGCAGCCGGACGCCGGAAACTGCCGGATGGACATTCTCAAACGCGCTGGCTGAGAGAAATCTCAAAGAGGCGATCGACATACTCAACGTCTTCGTCAACATGGACAGCAAGAGTCCTGAAATGAAAATCATCTACGCCGTCATGGGACAGTTCCAGGATCTCATTAAAATCAAGGCTGTATGCAGAAAACTCGGGCTAAAGGACACTGCCGGCCAGAGCGAATTCGAGTCAAAACTCAATAACGTTCCTCCAAGCGTGAAATTGGAAATCAAGGACGAATCAATTTTCAAGATGCATCCTTACAGGGCCTGGAAGGTCTTCTCTTCCGCTACCAGGTTCAGCGACAATGAACTTGCATCTATTCTTTCAGAAATTCTCAAAGCGAACAAGGCACTTGTGTCTGGAGCAGTCTCGCCGAGGATGGAGCTTGAAGCTTTGGCAATCAGGATCTGCAGGAAGAACAGATAGGTTCAAAGGCACATAGTGGCAAAGGCACAAAGCAAACTCAACACTTTTGAATTCCGGCCTTTACTATTTTCCTAGGCTCTCCTTTTACTCTATTACTTTGTGCCTCTGTGCCTTTGTTACTCTGTGCCTATTGTTAATCGCTCTTCGGATCGAAGGCGCGATGTACCCCCTCACCTGCGAAATTAAATGACACTACCGCAACGAAGATAGCCAGACCAGGCCACAGGGTGAGATGCCAATATCGCAGAGGATCGGAAAACGCCTGCCTCAGCAGTTCTCCCCAGCTCGCGGTCGGCGCCTGTACTCCAAATCCGAGGAAGCTGAGACCGCTTTCCGCGAGAATGGCTCCGGCAATACCGAAAGTGAAACTCACAAGTATAGGTCCGGTTATGTTCGGCAGCAGATGCCGGAACACGATCTTCCATGCTGAGACCCCGAGCGATTCGCATGCCTTGATATACGGCAGGGATCTCTGCTGCAGCGTTTCACCTCTCACAATCCTGCTCAAGCCAGTCCACGACGTTATCCCTATTACAGCAATGACAAGAAGGATCGACTGCTGATATTTCTTATCCATCATTATCGCCATCAGGATCAGCAGAAGGAGAAAGGTCGGGAAACACATGATAATCTCCACAATTCTCATCATTATGAAGTCAAACCTTCCACCGAAATATCCGCAATACAGTCCGATCAATATCCCGATGAACATGGTTATCCCTGTCGCAAGGAATCCTACAGCCAGGGACACTCTGGCGCCGTAGACCATCCTTGACAGCACATCGCGCCCAACCTGGTCAGTCCCGAAATAATGCTGCCGGTTCGGTTTCAAGTGGGATTCGGCACAGTTCTCAAATGGTCCGTATGGAACTGGTGCGAATATCGCAAACTCGCCTGCCTTCAAGCTTGAACACTCCTGACGCCAGTCAGTCTTTTCCAATATTGGTTTCACCATGAAGAATGGGACGGCAAGCAGCGCTGCCCAAAGGCAGAGCATCTTGACCAGCAGGCTTATCCTGTTTCTCATGAACCAGATCAGCAACATGGCCGGAATCGAATAGACGAGGGTGAAATTGAAGATTTTCTCGACAATCACCTCTATGGTATCGGGTGCGAAAAGATATCGTAGGAACGGAAACGATACATGTTCATCACGCAGCATGAGCAGTGGCCTGCCATTTGCAATCAAAGGTGCAATAATGGCTACCAGCATAAGAGACAGCACTCCGGCAACTCCAATTACCGCGAGTTTGTCCTTCCAAAACCTCTCCCAGACTTTGATTCCCGGTGAAGTATATGCTTCTCCAACTTCAGATTGTTTATTATCTTTGTCCATAGTTCTGCATAAAATAGCCATGATAGTATTTTAGTCAATCTCGGGAAGATTGAAGGTTGCGGGCAGAAATACTAATTCTCCAGAAGCTCCAATAACGAAGTCCTAATTCATCTCTTGCCGGCCAAGATCGCGGCCCCGAGCGCGCCGGTGATCTGCGGGTTCGACGGCACGGTTATCCTGGATTCCGTCTCCTGTTCAAGCGCTTCCGCAACACCGTTGATCATAGCTACACCGCCAGTGAAGATTATTTCCCTTGAAGAGAAGGATTTCCCCATCAGCGACACGACACGCTTGGCTACGGAAACAAAAACTCCCTTGAGCAGTTTCTCGACCGGCACATCGTTCTGGAGAAGACCCACGATCTCGGATTCCGCAAAGACCGCGCACATCGAGTTTATCTCGCATCCCGACACCTTCCTGAAAGACATCTTCGAGATATCCTCGATCTTGATGTCGAGTATGTCCGATACCATCTCTATGAAACGCCCGGTTCCGGCCGCACATCTGTCGTTCATCCCGAAATCGACAACCTTGCCTCCGGGAAGCATCCCAATCACCTTGGAATCCTGTCCGCCAATGTCAATCACAAGTTCAGCATCCGGGAAATAATATGCGACTCCGGCCGCATGACAGGCAATCTCAGAGATCGCCTCGTCCGCGTCGGTGAAATGGTTGCGTCCATAGCCGGTTGAAACCGTCTTAAGAAGCTTGTTCTTCCTGATACCGTTCTTCACAAGGAGGTTCTGATAGGCTGACAAAGCCCTCTCGCGTGGTTTAGCTCCGGTATTGATCACAATGGAGTCAATGATCTTCCTCCCGTCAAAGAGAATGATGTCGATTGACCTAGCGCCAATGTCCACTCCGCATGTTATTCTGGCTTTTTTCATTTAAAAATATCTTCTGTGGTAACGCAGACATTCCTGTCTGCAGTTTGCATTCATTTCCCTGCTATTTCCAGCAACGCGCTTATCCTGACCTTGAGCTGTTCCCTGTCCGACGGAGAGTAGTCCGTCTCGACCTTGAGGAAAGGAAGTTTCAGCCTGTTCTTGACAAACTCCCCAACGATATGCGATTCGACGTTGTATGTGTGGCAGGCCTGCCAGATAAGATCTATGACAGCGTCGGGCCTGAAATCCTCTGCGAGTTTCGCAATCAGCTCGATCCTTCCACGGTTCGGAGTCAGACAGGAGCAAGGAAGATGGAAATGCCGTCTGGCTATCGCCTCTATCGGATCACCCTTCTCTTCCGTGAGCTCATATACGGACTTGATACCGCTGCATGCCTCCTGTACAACAACCACGCCTCCGCATTCCTCTATAATCTCGATGACCTTCCCGGAACCGGATCCCGTAGGACAACCAGTCAGAAGTATCCTCGGCCCCCCCGGCTTCTTCCTGCTCTTTCCACGTTTTTCAACGTCCGATATGAACTTCTCCAGCATCTCAAGATGTTTCTCGAATCCCGCAACTCTGAATCTTATGAGGGCAAGTTCCAGACCTGTGACGATTGATGGATTTCTCATACCAAGATCGAAAGCCTTCCTAAGAAGCGCACGTTCCCTGTTCATGAGCTTTATCGCCCTGCGCAAATCGCTGTCGGTGATCTTGACCTTGAATTCCCTTTCGAGGGTTTTCCTGAACTTCCTGAGCTCGTCGACCCAGTGTTTCAATGACAGGGCCGAATCGGACTTCTGTGTGAGTTCCAGCACCTCCACATGCTTCCGCTGCCCCATGATCTCGTACATCTTCTTCTTGCCGTCGCATGTGGTTTCCGCGACGATCAGGTCCGACATCGTGATGAACGGACAGCTGTCGGTTATGAAGTATCCGAACGAGCTCTTTATAAGCGGACAGAGGTTCGATGGAAGTATTTTTTCGGCAGCGGCGACAGTACTGTTGGATGTGCCGCAGAGGCATACGGGAATGGCGCCTGCCGCCAGGATTATCTCGCGGGGCGTATATTCGCAGTAAATACCGACGATCTTCCGCCCCCTGCTCTTCTCCTTCTCAACGAACTCGAGCTCGTAATCGATCGCATCCCTGAAATATTTAAAAGGATCCTGTGTTTTCATCTTTTCTTCCTTCTCAATTTTACCACTTCTATGAAACTCTGCATCCTGTTCACCACCTGTTCCGAATGCCTGCCCGGCGAATATGGCACATCGAACGACATGACCGGAATACGTAGTTCCCTTTTTATCATATCACCGATTATCTTTTCTTCAAAAGGACAATGGCTCGCTCCGAATATTCCAGTGATGAGCACACCATCAGCGCGAAACCTGGACGCCTCCTCCACAATCTTTTTCGCACGATGTTCCAATGAACCGATCATAAGGTCGTCCATGTAGTTCTCCGCTACAGCATTCAGAGGATGAATACCCGTCCTCAACGGATAATATGAATGGCTTATCATGTAGTCGGATCCGGCAATGCAGGCGCCGGAATCTTCAAGAAGGGTTATGAGTGAGGCGTCTGTCGGTGGCGTGACCCAGTAGATCCTGACAGGATTCCCCTTTAGCGGTGAAATTCCTCCTCTTATCCTTTTCTTCACCTCTTCAGTCAGGCATTCAAGGACATTGACTGATTCCTCAGGCTCGCTGCACGCATGGATGCCTATGAATTCGGCAAGCAGTGTCTCAAGTCCCGGAAGAGGCATTTTCTCTGCGCCATAGACCATCTCACGGAGATTCCTGACAAGTTCCCTTATCCTGTTGAACCTGCAAAGGCTGTCCTTCAACATCGCTTCAGTTATCCTGCTTCCACTTTCCTTCTCTAGGGCTTTCACAATACCCTTGTATTCCTTCTCTAAAAACTCTACAGCTCTTCTAGGATAATCAGTTTTCCCAAAGGGCGTTTTTGCGAATTTCGCAGAGATATTATTCCTTGTCCTGTCATGTCTTGCCGGGATCTCCCACCAATGAACCTTGGCGCCCTGCCACTCTATCAGCTGCATCACCGCTGAAAAATCATCACAGCAACTGCCAACACCTGCAAAGCACAGGTCCGGCATCGGGAAATAATCCAATGTCTTGAATGCACCAAGCGCTGCCCTTACAAAACACAGTTCATTAGTAGCTCCCAGTTTTTCCGCCTCGTCGAGAAGACGCGGATTCTCCGCAAAGCATGGCGCCCACCATAGCGCATCGGCATAGAATGAAAGAGATTTCGGAACGGAATATGTTATGACCGGCGTCTGCCCCAGATCCTTCATCACGGCGAATATCTTCCAGCCGTTCTCCTTAGCCAGGAACAGCCTGTCCTTCTCGCTGAATATGAAAGCCCATAGCCGGAGCGCCGCCGGCGACGGATCAAACTTCAGCCTGTCGAGAAGCCTGTCGCCTCTTCTCGCATATTCCGAAGGGCTTAGCAGGTACGGGACACCGCCTTTCCTGATACTTCTGAGATACCTGCAGTCGCGACGGAAGGATTCCGGGATCTTCTTGATCCCTGCATCCCAGTCGGCAGATGTTATTCTTTGAATTGGCATGAATAAAATTCCTTCGTGTCTCTGTGCCTCTGTGGTTAATGCTTCTTCAGGATTTCCAAAAACGCCTCAATACGATTCCGTATGCGCTCTTCCTCCGAATCGGAATAAGTAGTATCAAGCACAAGCAATGGCACGTCAAGTTCCTGCTTCATCCGTTCCTTCTCGGAATACCAGATGTCGCAGAACTTCATACACTTCAGTATCACCCCGTCGCATTCAGTCCTGGCAATGGCAGCCTTTATCTTCCTGTAGGCAGGAAAATTCGGTCTCTGCCGAATGCATATGTCGGACTTGAAGGAAATTTTCGCAAGCTCTTTTATCATCCTATTCCCAGTTTTACTTTTGAGCTTAATGCCACTATAAAATTCCGTCGGGCCATTCTCAGAAATCCCTACTGGAATGACACCTGCCCCGTTCTCCTGCAGAATCCTGAATACCAGATCGTCCTCCAAACAAATCATTGAGCCGACAACGAGAATCCTTAATTTGCCCTTGCCAGGTTTGAGTCGAGGCTGGAGTGATTCCAGAAACAGCTTTAATTTCTCCGGCCTTGCAACCCCGAACAGGTGCATGAGCCTATGCAGTATGACAGGAGGCAATGCCCCTTTTGAAACAATATCATCAAGAATTCCGGCACATGCTTTCCTGGCATTGTAGAACCGCCGTGCCTTTTCATGATCGAATCCTGTCTTCAGGAACGCCTTAATATCGTTTGCTGTCCTCTCGACTTCAGAGATAAAATATTCCTCTGAATTCCTGCTGCGTGTCGCAGGCATCTGCAGCTGGAAAACGGGAAGCCCCGACTCATTCCTGACAACCTCGAGAGTCCTGCGCATCATGTCACAGGTTATGACGCCTACAATGATGTCGACCTTGCCGAAAACACCGGACTTTTTCCTGAAGTTGCCCACTAGGGACTTGCAGTAGGAACAGGCATCAGGCCTTATGAGTTTCTCGCCTTCGCGTTCAGATTCAAAGGTTGCGCCCTCGGCGAGTCTTATCGGATAAAGACCGAAACCGGCCAGTATCTCGGCTGGAAACTGCGTGCAGAAATATCCGGCGGCAAGACCACCTTTTTCCCTGTGGCCTTCCAAGGCATCCATCTCTCGCCGGGAGAATTCAATTATAGAACTATTTATTTTTCCCGATGTCATTTTAATAAACTTTATGCCTCTGCCTGTCCGCCGTAGCTTCTTAGCGAAGGCGGATGCCTCTGTGGTTGGACTTTCCATGCTTTTATTTTACAGCCACGATCCTGCATCGCCCTAACTTACCCTTTTTCGCCATCTCCTGCATGAAAACCATTTCCCCACCCATCTGCCCGAACAGCGCCATGTCGTTTCCAATTATCTTAAGCGCATCGAACGTCAGCTGCTCTGTCAGCATTTTGATATAAAGGCCAATGTGATCTGCGAAATCCGCAGTCAGGTCATCTGACAGTTCCAGACTGAACCCAGCATCCTTCAGAAGCTTCTCATATCCCTTCCGGCTCTCCATGTACGGAAATTTCATGAACGTGTTGATCCTTGACGCCTCGGAATCTGAAAGTCCTGCCGCTCCCTCTATCCAGTCGGTAAAAGCTATCTTCCCGCCTTTCCGGAGAACCCTGTGCGCCTCCTTGATCAGCTTTTCTTTGCCGACGACATAGCACCAGGCGTCCTCGCCCCAGACAGCGTCAAATGTCTCGTCGGACCACGGAATCCTTGTCACATCTCCAAGCTTCATCCTGATCTTCGAAGAGAGACCTTCCGCCTTGACCCTTTTCCTCGCTTCCTTTACCATGTGTCCGGTTCCATCTAGCCCAAATCCCTCGACTCCATAGTTACTCACCAGGAATCTCAGTCCCGCGCCCAGGGCCGAACAAAGGTCGAGCACCTTCATGCCCTTCCTCAATCCCGCCTTGTCCGCCAGGGCCTTTGAACTCTGCCATCCGCCAACATGGATCTGCTCTCCCATGATGAGTTCCCAGAGCTCACCCTCGGGCCCGCTGTATACCTTCTGCACATCTTTGAGACTGAATTTATTTTTCTTCATTGTTATTCCTAGAGTAAGACGGGCTTTCCAGCCCGTCATGAGATATTTTCAGCAGGCTGGAAAGCCTGCCTTACTCAATTGTTCTTCACCGTATTATAGAACATCGCCGTCGGCGCTCCGCCGAATGCAATCCCTATCGAAACCGCCTCCGAAATTTCAGCATCGGTCGCACCAGCTTCTCGTGCGCCATCGGTGTTGATCTTGATGCAAGGTTCGCATTTTGTCGCCACCGACAACGCAAGCGCCATGAGCTTTTTATTCTTCGCATTAATCGCGCCCGGCGCCATCACAGCCGACATATACGACGCGAAGGCGTCCGACTCGGACTGTGGCGGGAGCTTGGAGCTTTTCCCTGCCAGTTCGCCACCTTCCGCAGCGCAGCATGCGGTCTCTTTCCTGATCTCTTGCTTCTTTTTCATATCATTCTCCAGTTTTATCTTGATTGGACTGAATTCTTCTTTCCGTTTTGAAATTACCTTGATAAGGCCTTTTGCAGATTTCCCGGTGACTCTGCCAATGATAGCGGAAGATTTGATGCCCTTCCTGCGAAGTTCGCAGACATATTTCTCCGCATTCTCAGCCGGCAGAAAGACAAGAAGTCCTCCAGAAGTCTCAGGACAAAACATGATATTCTGCTGGGGTTCAGAAAGCTCCGAGAGATTTAGAATCGATATGGGCACGGCCTCCCGGTTTCTTTCAACTGCACCGGGGCAGATCCCCTTTCTCGCCAGTTCATCAATTCCATCGAAGAGAGGTATTGAATCAAAATCGAGCTCAGCTTCAACCTTGCTGTTCTTCACGATCTCGCTCATGTGGCCCAGCAGGCTATATCCGGTCACGTCGGTGGCTGCATTGACCCCGTACTTGAGCATCAGCTCGGAAGCTGTCTTGTTCAGCGTACTCATCGAAATGGCAATCTGCTTCAGTGTCTTCTTATCCGCCTGTCCGATCTGCCCGGCAAACGCGGCAATCCCGACACCGAGCGGCTTCGTAAGAACTATCGCATCGCCCGGTTTCGCTCCTGCATTCCTGATGAATTTATTGCGTTCGCAGTATCCAAACACAGCGAACCCGCATTTAATGTTCTCATCATTTATGCTGTGTCCGCCAACAACTGGAATTCCCGCCTCCTTCATCTTGTCAATGCCGCCACGGAGGATCTCGCGCATCACGCTGTTTGGCAAAAGGCTTGAAGGAAATCCTATTATTGAAAGCGCGCTCCACGGCTTTGCGCCCATCGCATAGATGTCGCTCACGGAATTGGCGGCGGAGATCTGTCCGAAGGTGTATGGATCATCAACGGAAGGCGCGAACACATCCACGGTGAGCACCATCGCCTGTTTCGAATCCCCTGGAAACACAACAACACCTGCATCATCTCCCGAACTTGATCCGAGGAGCACGCGTTTGTCCTTGATGTTCGGAAGCCCCTTGATCATCTCAAAGAGCTCCTTCTTTGCGATTTTTGATGCGCAGCCGGCGCTCTTCACATATTCGGTAAGCCTTATCTTGCCTGCGGATTTCGCAGTTGGCAGCTTTTCCCCGGCACATTCGCAGGCATCAAAATCGCGGAAGTTTGGACACGGACACGGCTTGCGGGGATCGCAGACACAATGCCCGAGCATTATCGACCGTGACATTATCTTTCTTCTCTTTTCAGCCTGTTCCTTGTTCATAAGACTCACCATGTTATACATGAAAAGATTTCAATCGCATACAGCTTCTATCGGAGAAGCGCCATCCTGCGGCACGGCATCGACCGCCTTCATAACCTCCTTCGGCGAATGCCGTGTCAGGAACGAACCTGCGGCGATGCACAGCACCGAAACCACGACTCCGGCGCATATGTAGAAGTAGCCATAGCCTCCCGCGAGCCAAGCCGGAAGAATCTCAGCGTAGTAGTTCGCCGCCTTCGGATCCGCCGCCTGGAGCACATAATATTCCCATCTGTAGCATGCAAGCGTTGCAATTGCACCGGCAATGCTTCCAATGAATACTGCCGCGAAAGTCGCACGCTTCCAGTATACGGCAATAGCTGGCACCGCAACCGATGCCGAGAGTATGCCGGACGAGAGATAATAGACATCGCCCAGCTTTTCCGCCATTATTGCATAGGCCAGCGAAGCAAGCAGGACCAGCGCCGTAACCACCTTCGCAACAGCACCGACCTTCTCCCTGGATGCCCCTTTCATGCCAAGCGGGCATATGAGATCATAAGCCAGCGGCATGGCTGCGACATTCGCAAATGTGTCCACTGTCGACATCTGGCAGGTCACTACGCCCAGGAACATGAATACTACCAGCCAGTCGGGCATCTGCTGTATGAAGGCCAGAATTATCCTGGTAAAATCGCCTCCGAGAACTTCGGCCTTCGGTGTTCCTGGAGGAAAAACTGCAAGAGCGCAGAAGGCGGTGATTGCTGGAAGAACTATGACAAAGACAGATATGAGGATGAATCCGGTGATGGCCCCTTTGCGCGCCTCCACGGTTGTGGGTGCAGCCTGCATCCGGAGGGCCAGATCCTGTTCGACCAGCCATCCCGGCAGATAACCGATCAGCATGCATAACGGGAATATCCATCCCAGGAACCCCAGGTCAAACATGGACTGCGCGTCACCCCGGGGCGGACTTGCCGAACGCAGGGTACTTATAATTCCGTCCGGACATGACGTTGAAGCCTGCCACAGCGCCCAGCAGACAAGGACAATCATGAAGACCGCCATGAACACGAACTGTATTACATCCGTCAGTATTATCGCCTTGAACCCTCCGGTGACAGTATAGATGATTATAGGCAGGATGAATATGAGGAGGAAAATGTTCGCATGCGATTCCATGCCGACATGCGGTGCGGCCAGAGTCTTGACCATCACAAGTTCAGCACCCGCCCAGGATATGAAGATGAAAATCGAGAAGATAGCAACGAGATAACGCATCTGGTTTCCAAAGCGCCTTCCGATCGCCTGGGGCAGGCTGATTGCGGCGACACGCCTGTAATACGAGACGAGGAAGATTATCATTATGCACAGCAGGAACCATGGTATCTGGAGCAGCCACAACCCAGTAGCGCCGTAGGCGTAAATCTGGCTCATGCCAAAACCTATCCAGCCAAGCATCAGCCAGCCCGAGGTGAGGGAGACTCCCAGCTGCCAGCCGGGGGTTTCGCGGTTCGCCATCCAGAAATCAAGATTGCTGTAGCCGGGACGCCTGCGCCTTGAAGCCGCCCGCAGCCATGTGCCAATGAATATCATGGACATGGAGAACAACAGGAAAACTGCCCAGCACGATAAAGCTCTGCCTGAAAACATGTATTCGCCCTTTTTTATCTGCTGATCCGGCGTTTTCCAGCTTGTCAGGAGTCTTGCGAGTCAAAACAGTAGTATCATCAACTTCCAAGCCATCCCGCAAAAGCATGCCTTCCGCCAGCCAGCGATTGTTTTCGAACGCACCGCGTTCCTGGTTTGGGCACCGGTCCATTGACTTCAGTCGGGGAACCGCCGCCCACTCCAGAGCGTTCAGTTCACATCAGATGACGGAAATCATTCCTGCGGGAATGAGCTGCATTTCCATGTAGCATTTCCATCTTTTCCTCCTTGGAATCCAATTTGGTTATGGACCTTTATTTGCAAATATTGTATAATTTACTACAAGATGCCAAATTTGACACCCGGTAATCTGCAATTCTGGCGGAGGTGTATGGGAATCGAACCCACCCAGGCCCTTTCGGACCAGCGACAGTTTTGAAGACTGTGAGGAGACCCAGCCCCCTAACACCTCCGCACAAAATATATATCATCTGCCTGCAATTGCTCAATGGAATCCTATAAAATGAAGGATCTCTTGAATTCCGACGCTCAGGTTATACATTAAGGTATAACACAAACACATGGTGCCTTATGCTTATGAAAGTCTTCAACAAGGGGCAGGTTGTAATACCGGTCGACATACGGAAACTCATGAACATCCACCTGGGCGAGAGGCTAGACGTGCGGGTCGATCAGTCCAGGCAATGCATAGAGCTGAGAAAACAGGAGGCGGACGTTTCAACACTGGCAGGTTCACTATCCTCCTTTTCGGCGAAAAGGAAGTTTCCAGACAGGAAACGCATGAGACACTTGCTGGCGAAAGGACTTTCAGGTGAAAAACGGACTGATTGATACAAATGTCATTGTAAGGTTCCTCGTTGAAGATCCCAGAACTGCAGCCCCTAAGTTCAAGGGCGTTTTCAGTTTTTTTGAGAAACTGGCCAAAAGGCAGCTCGGTGCAGAACTGCCGGAACTCGTCGTATTTGAAACCTTCTTTGTCCTTACCAGCCATTACAAGGTCCCTTCTGCCGTCGCATCGGAAAAACTAATTGACATCATATCCCTGTCCGGAATTGCGATGGACAACAAACCGCTTATGCTGTCATGTCTTGAGACCATAAGGGACAGGAATGCCGATCTTGTTGACGCTTACATAATTTCATTGTGCAGGCTGGAGGGATATGCCGGAACATATTCGTTCGACAATGACATGAAGAAATTTGGAATGACCATCCTGGAGGTTAAATGAAAACCGTTGACGATAATTTGATGAAAAGCCTGCCCCAGCTCGGGGTGCTGCTCGAAAAGCCGGCTCTCTCAGCCATAAGGAAGAAATATGGCGCAGGCATGGCAAAGCTCTTCCTGCGCGAGGCGATTTCCGAGGCCAGAGAGAAGATCATCAAGGGAAAGATTACATCACCAGTGTCTAAAAAGTCGCTTGTCTCCGAAGCCGTCAAAAAGATTTCGAGGATTAGTTCTCCCGACGGACGCAGGGCGGTAAACGCCACCGGCATCCTGCTGCATACCGGACTGGGACACGCGCCGTTCTGCGATGAGGCGATCGAACAGATGAAAGTATTTTCCGGCTATTCCATACTCCAGACCGATCTCGGTTCCGGGAAACGTTCCCTCCGCGAGGAGAAGATCGAGAAGATGCTGATCGAGCTGACCGGCTGCGAAGCTGCAACCGTCGTCAACAACAACGCCGCCGCCACAATCTTGGCGCTTCGCGCATGTGCCAAAGACCGAGAGGTCATCGTCTCGCGAGGGCAACTTGTCGAGATCGGCGGCAGTTTC
>JANYBI010000044.1 GCA_025360875.1 Lentisphaerota bacterium | reverse complement strand
GCAAGGCGAGAGGATTTAAAACCTTTCGAAACTTTATGGTCGTGATTTACTTGGTTACTGGAAATCTGGATTTTACTAAAGTCAATACTCACTATGAACCACTAACATAAAATAGGAACCCACTCAAAATGAAAACGAACCATATTTACTATACTATAAACCAATACGGAGGGGGTATGCGATATTACCCACTCATTTTAAGAAAGAACCACAAAAAAGGATAACCATATGAGCACACATCGTCGCACCTGGAACCTTTTACCGTCCGTCATGGGCCTGTCCCTGATGGTCATGCTCGCCTCTCCCGCCCCCGCGTTCACCGGCGGCAAAGATTCCGAAGCCGTATTCGGCCTCGAGAAAGAAAAGGTTGCCAAGGATTACACGGTGCAGGAAATCAGCTGCACGGGGCAGTCAAATGTTTTCTGGCCAGGGGAAGAGATCTCTTTCACGGTACAGATCGTCAACAACTCCGAACAGCCTCTGCAGGTGAAAGGCAAAGCCGAAACCATCTCCTACGCCACCGTCTGCGATCCGACGGACGGCTGGACGCAATTCTGCCGCAAAGTCGCCGACTGTGGCAGTGTTCCCGTTGATCTCAATATTCCCGCCAAGGGTTTTGCGGATGTCACAATCAAGCCAAATGTTCCGGATCGCTTTGGCCCCTACGCACTAATCCTTGACCTGCCCGGACACGGCCGTCAGTTTGTAGCCGCGTTCCTGCGTACTCCGAAAGCCACGCCCGGCAAGGTGCAGCATCCGACCTATGCGTTGGACCTGCGCGAGATCACGCCGGAAATGTGCGGACTCTGGCAGCGCCTCGGAATCAAGGGAACCCGCAACGAATGGGGATATAGCCGTACCGACGATCCCGGTTTCGCCAAACGCCTGGAACAATTGGTACAGGAAGGCCAGATGATGTCCAAATACGATATTACTGTCATGGGTTGCATCGAGGGCGGCGACATGTCGACCATGCCAATGAACTGCATTCGCTCATTGCTGAACGACAAGGCCGAAGGCCCGATGGGTTATCCCGGCGACTTCGCCTTTGCTCCGCAGTTCGACCCTGATTTCCAGAAATGGTGCCGTACCGTAGCCAGTCAGCTCGGCTGGCCCAAAGGCCCGCTTAACGCCATGGAACTCTGGAACGAGCCGTGGGAAGGTTGCTCCATCTCCGGCTGGGGCGCCGACATGCCGCGCTACCGTGAGATGTATGAACGCATGGCCAAAGGTATCATCGAGGCTCGCGAGGCCGACAAGGTGGACGTACTGATCGGCGGTACCTGTTCTTCCATGAATACCGAAGACAAGCTTTTTGGCGATGGCAAGGATACATTCCTGCCTTGGCTTGATTTTACCAGCATCCATTACCAGCCCATGGGAACTGTCCCCACAATCATCCCTGCCTGGATGGAACGCAAATCCCCGCTTGGTCCGGTCCGTGCCTGGGATACGGAAAGCTGGTTTGCTAACTCTGAAGACCGTGTCGGCGCGGTGATCGCCTCCATGCGCGCCCAGGGCCTTACCCGTACCGCAGGCGTGATCCATGATGTAGTCCGGGATGTCACCCGTCCGCAGATCCGTACCGCTGATGGCAAAGGCCAGACGATCGGCGTAGCCCAGGCGTGGGCCTGCGGTGCCGGTATTGCAGCCACCCAGCATTTCATCGGCGAACGTCCATTCCAGGAATTGCTTTTCAAGAACGGACTTCCATGGGTGTTCGTGTTTGGCGGGCTTAACGGTGCTGACGGAAAAATGAATATTGAAGATGGAACGGTGGTTGTGGTCGGCGATCTTACCAAGGCATATTATGGCCGCAATCTTATGAAGTTCCGTTCAGTCTACGGACTTAAAAACGCAGAAAAGGTGGACAAGCTGCAGAAGCAGCTGAACACGCTTCCTGCGGACGCAACCAAAGAACAGCGTGCGGAACTTACCCGCGCCGTCCTCGAAGCTGAATGTCTGAGCGATGCCTCAATGACCCTGAACAGCGACGGGAGTTTCCTTCTCTTCGATTACCTGGGCAATCCAGTTCCGGCAAAGGGAAACCAGCTCGTCGTTCCTCTCAATGGTGACGCCTATTTCCTTCGTACTGCAGGAGCCCCGGGGGCTTTCGCCAAACTTCTTGACGCAGTCCGTACCGCCAACATCGAAGGATACGAACCTGTGGACATTCAGGCAAAGGACATGACAGCCCGCGTTGAAAAGCAGCCCGAAGTGCAGGTTGTCCTTACAAACATCCTGAACCGCCCGATCTCCGGCAAGCTTGAACTTGCACTCGGCGAACTGAAGCTGGAACAGCCGGCGGCCCCGATCAGCCTGGCAGCCAATGAGACCAAGACGGTTAAAGTGAAAGTGACCGGTGGCACCGCGAATCCGAGCAACAACTATCCGCTGACCGTGAAATTCAATGCCGGAAAAGACGGAATTGGAACGCTGAATGATACCATGCATGTCAATTTCATCAGCAAACGCACTATCAACGTGGACGGCAAGCTTGACGACTGGACCGATGCGCTGCCCCAGATCGTGACCTGTGCTGGCGATACCGGCCCGAACATGACCGAAAAAGCCTGGCTTCCTTTCGTCAAGTTCCCCGACAAGGCAGGAGCCGGCACCACGATTGCCTACATGGCCTATGACGACAATAATTTCTACTTCGCCGCAAAGGTTGCCGACAGCACGCCCAGCGACGGTACCGTGCGCTTCGCAACACGCGATGACGATCAGTACTACTATCCTGAAAAATGCTACCGTGTCAATGGCGACAAGCGCGAAGAACTGACCTGGCCGGCCGGAGTACGCCGTTACTCCTACAGGATGAATCCTGATCTGCCTTTCGGTGGTGACGCCATGCAGATCGCCTTCAACGTGCTGCCTACGGACAAAAAGGGAATGTATGAATTCCCTGCCGGTACCATGCCCAAGTTCATGGTCTACAAGGATACCGACTATGAATACTACCTGCATCCGGTGGCGGCCAAGTTCGGCGGTGGCACGGAGATCTGGCGCCTAGTCGCCCCCGGCGTCCCGCGCAAGCATTTCTATCCCCGCCAGAACAAGGCGGAAAAGGATGGAGGTCCGGTCGAAAAAGGCAAGCTCTCAATCGTTCAGGATGGCAACACCCGCATCGTGGAATGTGCTCTGCCTTGGAGCGAGATTCCCGACGTGAAAGCTGCGCTAGACGCAGGCCGCGAAATCAAATTCGCGTTCCGGGTCACAGACGACAAAGGACCGACATACGAGTCGACTGCTGGCCGCAGTGTTTCCAAACAGAACGCGCTCACCTTCCACGCCTACTGGGAATCCCACTGGGC
>JANYBI010000043.1 GCA_025360875.1 Lentisphaerota bacterium | reverse complement strand
GCAAGGCGAGAGGATTTAAAACTTTCCAGAACTTCATGGTTATGATTTATCTAGTCACTGGCAATCTGAACTTTACAAAAGTCAATGCCCATTACGAACCACTAACATAAAATAGGAACCCACTCAAAATGAAAACGAACCTGATTTTTTCTATAGGAAACCAGAGGAGGAGCCGATTGAGTCATGCTGATATTTACCCATTCCCTTGGACTTGTCGCCGTAAAGCAGGCAGTTGAAATAAGGCATCCGGAGAAATATGAGTATTTCAACCAGCTGAAAGGATGGATTGCCATTGCCGTCGCCGGAGTTCTTCCGGACCTGCTTTCGCCGCACCTGTCGCTTGCAGACCGCTACAACTCGTTCTCCCATTCTTGGATGTTCACATGCGTCTTCCTGGCGTGCTGCACCATTTGTTTCGCATTCCTCTTCAGAAAACCGTATGGAAGTTTATCTGTCTGGTGCGCCGCAGCTTATGTCCTTCACCTTGCTGAGGACATGATAAGCGGTGGGATAGACTTCTTTTCCACAGGGCATGTGATGGGGCAATACTACGTGTCACCCATGTACTGGCCAGTGATAGATCTCTACATGGTAGTGATCGTCGTCCTGCTGGACAGAAAGATAAGGAAACAGCACAAAATAAGATAGGGCTGACATTCACTCACAAATTTTTCCTGCGGAAAAATTTATCAGTTGATCAGAATCTCAACCTTCTTGTTTTTCTTTTCGGCCTCGATGGTTGCCTGGACGGCTTCTGAGACCTTCTGCTTCTTCAGGTTTTCGGTGATGTAGTCTTTCACGTCCTTGAGAGAGACAGTTTCAGCCTCATTTTTTTCGGTGAGCTTAATTATGTGATAACCGAACTTGGTCTCGACTACATCGCTCATATCTCCAACTTTCATAGCAAATGCGGCTTTCTCAAATTCTGGAACCATCTTCCCTCTTTCAAACGTACCGAGATCGCCGCCGTTCTCCTTGCTGGGACAGGTGCTGTTCTCTTTTGCGAGTTTCGCAAAATCCTCGCCATTCTTGAGGCTGGCCAGGAGATCCTGGGCTTTCTTGAGAGCTTTCTGCTTCTGTTCGTCATTTGCCTTTTTCTTGTCTTCGTCGCTCATAGCTTTGGCTTTTTCCTCATCTATGGGCTCAGGCCTAATGAGTATGTGGGAGGCTTTTACTGTTTCAGGTTTCTTGAACTTGTCCTTGTTGTCGTTGTAGAATTTCTCAACATCCTCATCCGAGATCTTTATGGTTGACGCGATTTTCTCATCAACCCATTTCTGTATTGCAAGACCCACTGATATCCTTGCCTTTATGAGTTCCGGAGTCATTCCCTGCTTTGCAAGGGTTGCGGTCAGCTGTTCCGGAGGAATCTTTTCAGTCATTTTCTTGTATTCAACTTCTGCCCCGGCCGGATCAGGCTTGTATCCATTGTCTTCAGCCAGCTTCGTGAGAAGCTTGGTGTTGACGATATTTGTAACGGCTCCAATGACTTCCTTTTTCCAGACTTCCGGAGGAATCTTCTCAAGCTGGCCATTTTCCTTCATCATGGATATGATTGGCTTGAATTCAGCCTCAATATCGGCCTTGGTAATCTTATCATCCCCTATTTTCGCGACAATTTCAGGAAGAAATGCAAGAGGATCCGCTTTTGAATCTTTGGCAGCGGCATCTTTAGCTGGCTTTTCATCAGCCTTGTCTTTTACGAAAGGTTCTGTTTTTGCCGCAGGATTCTTATCCGCAGGAACTCCCTTTTCTTCCGCCTTGGAACAGCTGCACATTAAGAATGAAACTGACAACGCCACAACGAGACTCAGTGTTTTATTCATATTTTCCCCTAGCCTTTAAATGAGAATTAATTTTGTTAAAAAACTTCTAAATATATACGAATATGACAAATTAGACAGCCCTTAAACGATTAAGTTCCATAAATTTCAAGGATTGGCTTTTTTTTCAGTTTTCTTTAGGAACACGGCTTTCATTACTGCCTGATAAACAGGGGTTTCAACCCTGGCGCCAGAATTTGGAGAGGTGTTAGAGGAATTTAACTGGCGGATGTCCCCTTCTGTGTCGACATCCATTCCCCAGCCAGTGTTCACAGGGCTGGTGTCCATTAACTGATCTACACGCTCCTCGCCTGTCTTGACCAGTTCGTAAAGGGTTATCATTACCGCATCGGCACCTTTATCTTTCGCCTTCTGGACCAACTTCTTTTCCAAATCCTGACGGCTTCCTTCAGCCTCAGGAGCAGTAGCGGCGGCTTTTCCCATAATTTCATAACCGGCGGGAATATCCTTCTGCTTCTGGATGACTTCAACATTGGTTGTCGGTTCATATGACTTGCCGCTGTATGAGACGCTCACGCATCCCTGTCCAATAGCGAAGGCAAAGGCTATGAGCGAGAAGGTAGCGGTTCTGAACAGATTCTTCATATTAATACTCCATGTTGTGTCATTTAGGACATTTATAAAATTAGCATGTGGCACGAATTATTCCAAAGATTTTAACGCCTGTCATACCTCAAAAACTCAACTTTCGTGGAAAAGCCTTTTCATAGGAGGCGATGATCTTGTCATACATCTTGTCAGCCTCTTTGTCAATTGCGCATCTCGACGTGAGCATTTCATGCCATTTGACCGCTTTTTTCACACCGTCGGCCCATTTCACTTCGCACTTGAAGTCAGGCACAAAACCTTTGATCTTTGAGTTGTCGAAGACCACGCTATTGATCTTGTCTCCTATAAGGCTTGCGTTAAGCCTTGGGATATAAGCTGAAAGAAGATCCGACGGGATATGTATTAATTTAGGTACGACGCCAGCCGCCCTGCCAGCTTCAAGAAAGATCTGGTTCCATGTCAGGACTTCATCTGAAGTTATGTGGAATGCTTCGCCAATCGCTTTTTTATTTCCTAGGAGTCCGACAAGCCCTTTTGCGAAATCCGCATTCCATGTGACCGTCCATAACGAAGTCCCGTCTCCCGGAACAATTACCTTTTTGCCGCTTTTCATCCGGTGTATCAGGGTGTAGGGATAATTCCAGCTTCCGGCGCAAAGAGGAATCTGGGAAAGTCCATAAGTGAGGGAAGGCCGGATTATCGTCACAGGAAATCCTTTTCTGGCGTATGCTTCAACTAATCTTTTCTCGCACGCGATCTTATTCCTCGCATATTCGGAAAAAGGATTCTCAAGAGGAGTGTTCTCGGTCATTATATAGTTCTGAGGAGGTTTCTGGTAAACCGTCGTCGAGCTTATGAAGACAAACTGCCTTGTCCTGCCGGAGAATATTTTTATGTCCTGTTCGATGTCTTTTGACGTGAACGCGACCCAGTCTACTACTGCGTCGAATGAATTTCCCTTTACGTATTCGGAAACCTTGCCAGGCTCGTTTCGGATGTCCGCATGGAAAACAACTGCCTTTTTTGGAGCGTCTATCTTCCTGTTAAGACCCCTGTTGAGGATGTGCAGTTCGATCCCGCGTTTTACTGCAAGTTCCGAACAGGCCGAACTTATTATACCCGTTCCACCTATGAAGAGCACTTTCATGAATATCCCTATGTCTTAAATGACCTGTAATCTATCAGGTTAACAGATATTTGTAAATAGGTTGATTGTAGCAAGAGAAGCTTGATTCTTAATAGCCTCAGGATTATTTTTGAAGACTATGAAAATAAAAACTCCTATCAGCAAAGTCGCGTTTCCAGCCGAATCATGGGCTGTGACAGAGCCGGTTTTCAATCCTCAATATAACGAGTTTCTGGAGAGCATTTTCTTCTTGGGTAACGGATATATGGGTGTGCGAGGTACGCCAGAAGAAGGTTTTTCCGGAGAAGGATCAACGCCCCATACCTATGTGGCGTCGGTCAATGACAGGATCAAGATGCATCCCGACTGGCACATTGCGGCTTATATGCCGTATCTGACAGTGATGGTGCCGGTGGCTAACTGGTTTCCGGTGGATGTGATACTCAGTGGGACGAGTTTTGACCCAAGGACAGGAAAGGTGATTGAGTACAGCCGAAGCGTAGATATGCGGACGGGTGTGCTAAACCGCCGGGTCGTATGGGAGGATCATAAAAAGAGGGTGACTGAATTGACGTTTGCCCGGTTTGTCAGCCTCGACAACCTTCACCTCGGTGCAGTGCGCGTGACGGCAACACCGCGTAACTGGAAAGGATCCGTGGAGTTTCGCGCCAGACTGGATGCCTCGGCATGTCAGCAGCAGACTATTACGGCTTGCTCAGCTACTAAGAAGGACGGAGCAACTCTCAGTCTGAAAACGCTGGAAACACATTTTGACACAACGATGGTTATGCGTACAGCCTGCGCCGTGAACGGCTCACCTGTGCAGCCTGTTAGAATACTGGAGGAAACGGATAAGAGCGTGACCAGGAAGCTAATCCTAAACGTGGAAAGGGGAAGCGTCTGTCGTCTTGATAAGATCGTGGCAGTGTGCAGCTCTAAGGATCCTGATAAGGGTGATACGCATGAACGGGCTGAAGTTCTAGCTTCGCAAAATCTGGAAGAAGGGTTCGATATCCTATTGCGCAAGCACCAGGAAAAGTGGGCAGGAATCTGGAGTAGTGCAGATATAGGGATTGAAGGCGATATCGTAGCCCAGCAGGCGGTGCGCTACTGCATTTTCAGCATGCACCAGAATTATGCCGGAACGGATCCGCTGGTCAATATTCCTGCCAAGGGTTTGACCGGACCTGGATATGGAGGCCTGTATTGGTGGGACACCGAGGCATACATGATTCCATTTTTCCTATACACCATGCCCGAAAAAGCACGCATGCTTCTGATGTTCCGGTATCACACGCTGGCCGGAGCACGGCGCAAAGCCGAGGTGTATGGATACAAAGGTGCCATGTATCCATGGGTTACGATTACAGGAGATGAGTGTTCAGGTGACTGGGATTACGGAATGCTGGAACAGCACGTTTCATCCGCTGTGACGCATGCTATACGCCGGTATATGGAGGCGACGCATGACGATAATTTCCTCTGGAACTACGGTGCAGAGATGTTAGTAGAGACAAGCCGGTTCTGGGCCAGCCGCGTATTTTTCAACCCGCACAAGAATAAGTATGTAATCAACTTCGTTACCGGACCTGACGAATACGCAGTTGGAGTAAACAACAACTGCTATACAAACTACATGGCGATGAAAAATTTGGAGTACGGGCTGGAAATAGTTGCAAGGATGAAAAGAGAGTGTGCCAGGAAATGGAGCGCACTGGCAAAAAAGCTTGTGTTTCAGGAACGGGAGCTGTCCCGGTGGAGGGATATGGTCAAGAAAATGTATATTCCCTACAACAAGAAACTTGGCATTCACGAGCAGGATGACAGTTTTCTGGACCGCATGCCTTTCGACCGCAATCAACTCAAGGAAAATGAGCGGCCAGTTAATAAGAAGTGGCTCTGGGAGAAGCTTATGCGCAGTCAGGCCATGAAACAGGCGGATGTGGTTCTGCTGATGTTGATGCACAATGATGAGTTCGACGAAAAGGTCAAGCGTGCCAATTACCTGTTCTATGAACCGAAGACGACTCATGAATCATCTCTCAGTCCATGTGTCTATGGAATCATGGCGGCCGAACTGGGCCTTGAAAATGACGCTTTCCAATATTACTTGCGTACGGCGCGACTGGATCTTGATGATGTCAACGGCAACACCAGCCAGGGACAGCACACTGCAGCCATTGCCGGAGGTTGGGCAAGCGTGGTCAACGGCTTCGGAGGCATGCGGATTTGCAGAGGTGAGCTGTCATTCAATCCTAAGTTGCCCAAACGCTGGAAAAGTCTGGCATTTACAGTAACTTTCCGCGGTCGGAAGTTGCAGCTTGAGATATTTCGGAAAGAACTTAAATTCATCCTGAAAGGTGAATCTTTGACCATTCTCCTTTCCGGTCGTCGTCTACAGTTGAAATCTGGAGTGACGGTAGTTCCTTCCTAAGGATTTTTGTAAAGAAAGAAGGTTGTTCAGAGTATGAAAGTCACAATGATAGGATTGGGGATTATCGGATCCATTTGGGCTCAGAACCTTCAAAAGGATGGGATCGAAGTACGCGCCTGGAACCGCACGAAAAAGGATTTTCCCGGATTTGAACCGGATTTGGCCAAAGCGGTAAAAGGTTCTGAAATTATCTTCATAGTGGTGGCGGATCCGCCGGCAGTCCAGCAGGTGTTCGATGTGATTCTTCCAGTTCTCAAAAAGGGACAGACAATCGTGCAGAGCAGTACCATTTCCACCAAGTGGACCTTGGAGTTCGCCAAGCAGGTCAAGGCGACAGGAGCACGTTATCTCGAGGCGCCGTTTACCGGAAGCAAGCCCGCTGCAGAACAGCGCAAGACCATATTTTATCTTGGAGGAGAGAAAGCTGATATAGAAGCTGCGAAGCCCGCACTTGAACGCATTTCCACCCATAGGATCCACATCGGTCCAACTGGAACTGCCAGTGCCTTGAAGCTGGCAATGAATATGAATATTGCAATGGTCATGGAAGCCTTGAACGAAAGTCTGAATTTCGCGCGCAAACAGGGGATTTCCGACGATATCTTTTTTGATGCCTTGCATCTCAATGCCTGCCGTTCGGGATTAAGCGATCTCAAAGAGGAAAAACTCAAGAAGGACGACTATTCCCCGCAATTCTCTCTCAAGCATATGGATAAGGACTTGCGTCTGGCCCTTGAGGATGCCGGCAATATCAGCCTGCCCCAACTCAGGGAACTCAAGCGGATATATGACGAAGGCATGTCCCGCGGCCTGGGAGACAAGGATTTCTCAGTGCTGTCAACACTGCTGAAATAGCTTTACAGTTAAAAATTCCTTGAAATCTGATATTGCCAGTATCAGTTTTCAAGGGGAACGTAACTGGTCTCATTCTGGAAAGTTGATTCATTTCAAAAAGGGTCAGTCCATTTTGGCTATCCTTTTGGTTTTTGCGTCCAGCAATCTGCGGGATGATTTATCATGACCGAATCAATAAACTATTCAAA
>JANYBI010000023.1 GCA_025360875.1 Lentisphaerota bacterium | reverse complement strand
GATGAAGAACGCCTGGTTCTGCCAGTAATCCCCCTTGTAATCCACTCCTGCAGGCCAGCAACCCAGAAACTTCTCGCTCTTGAGAAGAGCCCAGTCGTTCGCGCGGCCAAGCATCGCGGCAAGCCTGGCAAGCCCGTCCTTCTCGACCCATACCGTGGCCCCAGATCCGCCCACCGGATTGCTGTTGTAGCAGTTGGTATAATATTTCTTGCCGTTCGCATATATCGCAGTCTGTGGAGAACCTCCGACGCCGAATCCCTCCGGAAGCATGTTCGGGCCGGGTTCGGGGCGCCATATGACCGTCTCCAGCATGTAGGCGCCCTTGTCCCAGTCGAGCTTGAAGATCATTCCCTTATAATAGAAAAGCGTCTTGTCATGGGAATCAAGCATTCCGCCGCCACCGTATTCGGCCGGACCATAGAAGGCGTTGACCAATGACCCGTCGTACTTCCAGACGCTTACGCGCTTCGGCTGTTCGTCCAGTTCAGTTACCCAGACACGGTTCTTGTTGTCAACAGCAAGTCCTGCGGGATTGTTCATGTGCATGGGATCGTAGGGGCCCGCCTTTGGAAGACCTTCCTTCCCTATGCTCCGCATCTGCTTGCCGGCGGCGTTGAAAGTTTTAACCTGATGGCTGGTTCCTCTGTCGGATATGAACATTGTGTTAAAATTGTCAACCGCTATCTGTACCGGCTGATCCAATCCTTTCGATACAATGACTTCAGGGGCCGGCAATTCCTTGGGAGGGGGATTGCTCATCGCGTAGCGCAGGACTTTCTTCTCGGACAAGACAAGAAGATTTCCCTTTGTATCAAAAGTAATGCCCATAGGCTCGTTGATCTTCGCTTCACTGATCTGCTTGCCGCTTGCCACATCGACGTATATCAGCTTGTTGCTTTTCGGCAGGCTGCATATGAGGACTCCGTCGCGTGCGGCAAGTCCGCCAATGTCATTCTTGTTTCCGTCCTCTTTTTTCCCCATCTTGAAGATTGATTTCTCTCCGTTGCGTGTCATCGCTGTGAGGCGGAGCTCGCCTTCAAAAGTGGAGCCGACGAAAAGAACGATGTTTTTGTCGGCATTGGTTCCGGAATCAAGGGCAAGCATCTGCGCGCCTGTCCAGTTGCCACCGACCCAGTTTATGCCGCCGACCTTCTTTCCGTCAAGATCAACCCAGGCAAGCCCGTGCGTTCCTTCAGATACATGGCTTCCTATGTAGATCAGATCCTTTTCGTACTGGTTCCGGTTCGCTGGAACGAACAATGTGCAGCATGGAGGAGTGTGGTTGCTGAGCCAGGCTCCGGTGCTGTCGGCCGTGTTCCAGGCAGGACTGCCGGCCGTATAGATCGGAAATTCATAGAAGAGATCTATGCCCTTGTATGAGAGCCCTCTGACCTTGTAGGTGCCGGGAGCTACAAATGTTCCAGGCACATGGTAAAGCCCGTGGCGTGCCGCCTCCGGATCACGGCCGACATCGTCCATGCCGTCCCACCATGCGACATTGTCGCCGGCCGGGAACGGAGTCTCGCTCACAAGATTGCGGATACGTTTCCCGTTCGCATCGTCGATCACGAGCGTCACGTAACCGGGCTCCTTCAGTTTGAACTTGATCGGAATAGGGGGATTTACTGTCACAGTCTGGATTTTCTTCGGTAGCGCGGTCGCCAGGGAATCCTTTCCAAGCGGATGCAGGACGACAAGCTCGTCAAGCCATACGCGGAGCCCGTTCTTCGTGTTTCCATTCAGGTGGGGATGGCTTTCCGGCACGACTTTTGTCATCCTGACCCGGATCGCCTTCGTAGTGACATTTGTGCCGAAGTCCATCCATTGCACAGGCAGCTGCAACGGGTACCAGCTCTGGAGATCGTTGAACGCTTTGATCGGCTTCCAATCTGAATCGACAGCTTCCGCGGGATTCTTGTCCTTGGGACCGGCAAAGGTCTGTACTTCTGCGGAACCGAAACCGCCGAACAATGCCGCAAGACCGCTTATTGTCACGGGTTCAGGCCAGGCCAGCATCACCCACGGGGACTGTTCAGCGACAGGTTTCGGCGGGATGGCATCGTTCCAGTTGTCCCAGGCGCTCCAGCAGTCGTTCTGCTCGTTCGCAATCGAACCTGTCTTGTTTTCATTGACGGACGCAGAGACTTTTGCCTGAGGTGCGAGATTCGCAAAACGTCCAGAGAGGAGCCAGACTCCGCCCAGGGAACCGGCAAAGGAACGGTCCGTCGCCTTTGGCTCGTGTGTGAAGCGGATGGCCTGAGTCTGGGTGTCCGGAGGAAGAATCCACATCAGGAATCCCTGTCCATCCTTTGAGATCTTGTCGCCTGCGATCCTTTCCGCGGGCAGCCACTGTGAATCGTCCGCTATGTCGCCGGGAAATGTCGCATCAGGCTTGAGAACGCTAACGCGGCCATTTCCTCCGGTCAGCAGCGAACCTATCTGGATCGGCTTTGAGAATCCGATGCGGATATGCCGGGGACCGAGTTTCTTTCCCTCTCCGAACGTGGGGATCCCGCACCATTCAGGGCGTGAGTTGCGTGTCCATACCGCATATGACGGATGACGTACCGTGCCTTCGACGGTTACCTGGCTTTCCTTGCCGTCCACCCATTGCGTGAAGGAAGGCTGGTCAAGATCCTCCTTGACTATGAGAGGATCGAATGGGGAGATTGGCGCTGCGTCCTGTGCGCTTAGGGGGATGAAGGACATCAGCATGAGGGCGGTCAATCCGAAAAGACAGTATCTCATATGTTTACTCCTTGGTTTTGGCTTGCCGGGAACCCGGACGGAATAATGTTATCGTAATAGCTGATAATGCTGATAACAATATCCCGCATGAAGAGCTTGTCAAGGCGCATTGGGAGCTTTGTTGCCATAAGCAGTGGACAGCTCTTGACAAAACAGCCTTTCTGGTATAGAATTAATGTTATCGAATAATGAGAGCATTAGAATAACAGACATAATTTTATCCATGGAGGATCCACCGATGTCCGGAAAATTGCAGCTGCCGAGAAAGTTCACGCTTATCGAATTACTCGCGTGCCAAAGCGTAGCCCGCAGGGCGACTGTGTCCGGCGTAGCCTCTTTGCGAAGTCGGAAGCGCTCAACAGCGTTTACGCTGATTGAGCTCCTGGTCGTCATTGCGATCATCGCAATACTCGCGGCTCTGCTGCTGCCGGCATTGAACCGGGCGAAGGAAACCGGTCGCCGTATCGTATGCGCCAACAATCTGCGCCAGCTCAGCCTGACAGTGCTCGGATATGCCCAGGACTACGACGAACGCCTGCCGCTCATATGCCTGACCCACAGTTTCGGACACGGCTGCAACGCCTGGCGCTCATCATCGACGGTCGAGCTGATGCTGATGGACTATCTTAAGAAAAATTCATATCCCTATGACAGCACCGTGCTTTGTCCCTCCGCCAGAAAACCGGACGTCTGGCCAAATAGCTGGTGGGACAATGACTCCTCATACGTCTGGCATGTCAACAATTTCGGCTCGTATTGCATGTGCGCCTCCGGAGGTTCGGCTTTCGGAGTCCGTCCATTTCCGGGACTGAGACTTCGGAATCTCGAGAGGGCCCAGCAATGGGGCGGACAGCCGTGGATACTGTTCACCGATCGGACCAAGGTTTACATCAATCCCGCGATTATCGGGAACTATGACCTGAGGCTTTTTAACAACCACGGCCCATATTTTAATCCTGACGGCGGAAACACTGCGTTCCTGGACGGCAGCGTGAGCTGGACAGCCTGGGCGGGCGGAAACAACTACTACTGGAACGGAAATGGAGTTCCCAGGGCGGCGACCTGCCATGTCTACAACCAGTCCGGCGGATCACGGATAACTTCCGGCACCGGCTACGCCGGCTCCAGCAACGGCACCGGCAAGGACTGTTTCCAGGGCAGCAACGACATGAGCAGCATGAATGCCGGTTCGCTTGCCAACTTCAAAACTGTCCTTGGGATGTAGCTAATCTGGCCGCCGTTTTATCAACAAGAAACTTTAACCGCAGAGTTCGAAGAGGGAAATTCTCAGTGTCCTCTGTGGTTGAGTTTCAAAGTGAGATTTCATTTCGCCATGAATTCCAATGTCCCCCAGTTTTCCGGCAGGAGCTTGATGGAGCCCGGACGGTCGACCACTATGCCTTCGCTCAGTCCTGCCCAGTGTGCGGCACGTTCGCGACGATCTCCTGATTCGTTGGCTGCGGCAACCGACATGTCAAATCCTATTTTCTTTCCGGCAGGATTTGCAATTCCTATCGCCTCGAGGGGAATTGCGACTTCAACAGTGTAGAGGTTTCTGCCGGTGTCATCCTTTTTTCCCTCGTCACGATATGCGAACTGCAGTCCGGGCACTTCCTTTATCTGGTCGAAATGTACGGCCGCCGCGGGCGACTTGATGTCCTGCCCGTTTGTCCCGCCTTTCATCTTCTGCCAGTATCCCTGCTGGAAATTCCCGGCTTTCCCTTCGGCTCCTTTCACCTGCGCCATGATGATGCGCATGTCTCCTTCCTTCACTTCGCCACGCTGCGGCTGGGCCCAGTCGGGCGCGAAATAGGCATCGACATACGCTCCGCTTACAAACGGACAGGCCGGCAGCTCGCTGCCTGAATTCAATGTCCCGTTGAAGGAACGTACAGTATATCCCATATATAGGTTCTTGTCATCGTACATCATCCTGACGGACGCCATGCGTTCGCCGTCAAGCAGGATCAGCGCCTCCTCGTTCTTGGTTCCGTCTTCAAAGCTCCACCAGCCTTCGCGGCCGTCAAACTCACCGTTTATGGTTGGCGCTTTGCTCACACGGCGCACGTGATAGACCGGTTTCGAAGTCGGCATCACGCCGTCCGGATCCCATGGCTTTATCTTGGCGGCCTGTTCGGCTGTGACAGTTATCGCCGGACCTTTGAGAGACTGTGTTTTCGGAAGCTTTATCTCCTGTACGGAAGTTCCGCAGTCGTTGGCGACGCAGTAGAGTTTTCCATCAGGAGTGGAGACGATGTTCACGCCCTGCAGTTCGATGTAGAGGGAATATTCGTCCGGCTTCTTGTTTTCAGGACCGTTGAAAAGCTGTCCGAGATAGAAGCCGTCAGTGCTCCATACCCAGACAACGCCCATGGCGTCAGCCGCGAACACCGCATCTTTAGCGACGCCGCCCAGGGAAATAGGATTGTACATCTGGCCGGGTTCGGCGACCGAAGGGGCACGTCTGCCGACAGACCAGAGGCATTTGCCTGTCTCCTTGTCGAACTTCGCAATCTTCTTGCGCCAGTTGCGTCCGGCCCACCAGCCATCGCCGTCAATTCCCGGAAGCTTGAGCTTCTTGTCGCAGGACGGATCGAGTATGGTGTAGTACGCATCGCGGGTTGGAATCAGGTTGGAGGTCCAGATGAATGGAACTTTCTTCTGCCCGTCGCCACCCGTCATGCTCGGATATTTCCAGTTCGGATCCAGATATTTGAGCTGGCTCCAGTCATATACTGGCGCACCGTTCGGCAGGATCTCCTTCAGTGGGAGAATGCAGAGCTGCGAAACTTGTCCGTTGGCGGGATCAGGTTTGCCCAGGGTCATTATTATTATGTTCATCTTGTCATCGAAAACCATCCTCGCCATGCGCTTGATCTCCGTGAGGGGTTCTGGTTTTTCCGTGACGATGGTTTCGTCGATCTGGACTTTTCCATCACCGTTCCTGTCAGCCCAGGTGAACCAGTTGTTCGGCCCCTGGTCGTAGTAGGTCTGGATCTTCCCGTCCTTCATCTCGCAGCGGTGCGGAAAAACCATGCCGACAAGTTTCGGCGCCTGGTCCGGAGCATATGTGAATATCGCGCCTTCGCCGCTCATCATATAGTTGCGGCCCTGGACAGTGGCCATTCCACACTCGGCGCCGTATCCGAAGATCGGCCATGGAAGAATCTTGCCGGCCTCGTCCTTGAGATAATTGCCGCCATGACCATATCCTTTCACCACATCCTCCTGCCAGTTGTCCTCGTATTTCATGGTGTAGCGCCAGGCCGGCCTCCAGCTCTTCTTCGCGAAATCCATGTCCCAGCATTGCACGGTCATGAGATCATCGAACGGGCCGCCGACCTTGACAGTCTCATTGGGACGGGCGGGATTCACGGCGTCAGGCGAGCATTCCAGTTTGCGGCAGAACCATTCCTTTTCAAGCTTGCCGTCGAGAGACCAGCGCGATGTCCGGGAGAATCCGGTTGAAACGTCGTTTACAAAAAGAGTTTTGCCATCTGGAGACATGCACATGCTGGAGATGTCGCCCAGAGCCTGCGAATCAAATTTACCTGAACGCGGCGCACCGCCTTCCTTGCCGATCTTTCCCTTGAGCGCACCTTTGGCGTCGAACACGTATATCTGCTTGCTGCCGGATTCCGCATCGATGTCAAAACCGTTCGGCTGGCCGCTGTCGCCTACGAACATTGTGCCGTCTTTTGCAACCGCTATCGCGTAAGGAGCCGTGAGCTTGCCTTTCGGAACCAGCACGGATTCCTTGGTTCCGTCTAAAGTGTATTTCACCACCTGTCCGTCCGACACCACCAGAAGACGATCGCCATAGACCGCCAGTCCGAACGGGGAGGGGGCGTCAACTTTCTTGAGGATGTTGCCGGTGGCACGTTCGATAATGAAGAGCTCGTTGTTTGTTCCGACGGTGGCGAAAATGCGGTCGGCAGTGATTGCGATCCCGTCGATCGAATTCATCTCCCGGTATTTCCAGCGCCCTTTCGGAGTCTTCACCATCTTCGAAGGCAGTTTCGCCAGGATCTTTCCACGTGGTGTGCCGATCTTGTACTCGGCTATTTCGAGCCCTTTGCCCCAGTTGAGTATGCCGAGATACAGGTTGTTGTCGTCCATCGCGGACGCCCAGCGCGAGTCCCAGGGATAGAATGTGTAGTAACGGCAGATTATGTTTCCGTCGGCGTCCATCTCCTGTACTCCGGTGATCTGGTTGTCCTCGACGCATCCCCATGACATGACGATTGACTTGCTGTTGGAGCATAGGCCTGTCGGCGAACTGAGATTCCCGCCCCAGTCACCCTTGCCATCAGCGGTGCGGTACGGCGGATTGCCGTTCTTGGCGACCTTCATCACCCATTCGAGCTTGGGCTGCTCAATGAAGAATATCCCGTTCGCCGTATAGGTTCCGGGCGCAACAGGAAGCCCGAGGTCGGTCGTGCCATCCCATATGAATCCGTGTTTGCCGCCTTTCGTCTCTTTCGCATAGGCTATCGTCCTTATCTGCTGGCCCTCGGAATTGAAGATTCCCAGACTGATGAATCCTTTCCCGGGCGAATCGATGAATATTGGAAATGATGTGTCAAGTGCAAATGAGCTGAACGGTTGAAATGCCATGAGGATGACAATTGAAATAAACGCTTGAAGAAAAATTCTCATTCGAAAACCTCCAATCAATTTTTATAACCACAGAACACACGGAAGACACAGAAAATGACAACCACGAAACACACGAATGACACGAAAAATACAATTGTTAAGGTTTTGCTGCGCAAAAACTTAACAATAAGCTCTGAAATAAACGTGCAAAAAGGGCACGAATATTCCGGATAGTATTACAGAGGAGGACATATTCATCGGAACTCCACATCTTTTGTGAATTTCTCTGCGTCCTCCGTGGTTGGCCTTCTACAAAATGTCAGGCTTGACGGT
>JANYBI010000449.1 GCA_025360875.1 Lentisphaerota bacterium | reverse complement strand
ATCGCCGATGAGCTGGGGACGTCGCGCCTGCAGCCGGTGATTTTGGTGGGTGTGGGCAATCTGGGCATGGCGTTGCTGTCATATCGCGGTTTCGAGAAGGAAGGCTTTGAAATCGTGGCGGCTAGTTGGAGTCCAAGCCCTGGTCGCCGTAGGCGCTACCAAAGGCAGGTAAACTTCAGCTTGTGTAACTTATTGAATACAAGAGCAAACTAAAGTTTGTACTCCAACAAGTATTTTTTCCACAACAACTGTTTACTGTATTTTGAAATCAGCTCTCATTAGTAACCGAGGCCCATCAAGCTTATTCATCATCCAGCTTCAGTTCACCCTCGCCGCCGCCCTTGGCATCCTTGGGCTTGGTCATGCTTTCCGTGTCCATGGTCGGCTTGCTGTCGGCCGCTGCGCCTGCGAAACGGACGGTCCCCCAGAGATCGGGACGGAGCGCGGCTTCGGCAGCTTCGTCGGATACGATCGCAGTCTGCTGGTTTGCCCAGTACAGGCGCTGCATGACTTCACTGCCGTCCGGACCGCTGACCAGGATGCCCCAGTCGAATTTGATCGAGAGATCATCCTTTGGCACAAGTCCGAGGGTCTTCAATGGAATGGAGGCCTCCAGGAAATACATCTCTTCCTTCTCGCCACCGTCGCCGACTGCAATCTTGACGTCCGGCAGACGTGCCACGCGGTCAAATGCGCTGCGGAAGACCATCGTATGGGTTTCCCAGGCTTCATCCGGACTTGCACCTGGGGAAACTGGCTGGTAGAGGACGGCCACCGGCTGATTATTATTGATTGTCATCAGGATACGGCAGTCTCCCTTGACAGGATTCTGGCGGTTGGCAGATGCGGCAGAATCGATTCCGAGCTGCAGGTCGACGGCCGCACCGGTCTTGAACAGGCGTTTCCAGTCATTGCCGGTATTTTTCAAGGGGCCGGAATTTCTGGCGACGAAACAGACGTACAGGTTCGTATCGTCGTAAGTCATGGCAATACTGATAGAACGATCCTTTCCATCGAGGCGTGCGCTTTCGAAACCCCACTCGTCAAGCTTGCCGTCTATGCTTACTTTGTCAACAGCTCGCCTGCAAAGGATGAGTTTTGCATCCTCATAAAGTTTGCGGGCCTGCTGCTGGCGATCCCATTCAATGGCGGCGGTAAGTTCGGCCTGTCCGATCTTAAGTTCCCCGCCGACGCGCTTGATCTTGTCAAGCCCCTGGACTTCCGCGACGCTGACGTGGTTATGTCCGGCAACTACATAGAACTTTCCATCCTGCTGTGAACGGCAGAAGTAGCCGCTGAAATGTTCCTGCCCGACAGTGATGTCGGAAAGATCAAGTCCGCGCTGGTGTTCCAGCATGCTCCAGGGCTTGGCGCCGGGCCCGCGCATGTCACGGAAGATACGGCCTGCCAGAAGTCCGTCGGCAGTCCACACGTGCCAGATGCCGCTGTTGGTGTTGGTGACCAGGAATTCACCGAGTTCGCCAGTCGAGGTCTCATGGCCGACTATGTCAAACTGGGCCACCACCTGACCTGGGAAATACGGTTTTGCAGAATAGAGAGCGTGCACGCCCCAGCCTTCAGCGGGATGCGTCCATATGGGTTTTCCCTTGTCATCGAGCGACGACGCATTTTTCTCGCCGGTAACGAAGAATCCGCCATTGTTCAGCTTGAACTCCTGGTTTGCAACAGCTTTTTCCTTGCGCACATAAACCGGTACGCCCGAAGGCAGAATCTCCTTGACATCATATCGGACATCTCCAGCGTCCACCGACAGGGTTTCTTCGAAACGTCCGACACTGCCCTGGCGCGCATCCTTGATGTCTGAGAACTGGACTTCATCCGGTTGAGGAAGTCCGTCGCCATTGAGATCGCTCCATGCGAACGCACAATAGCCTATTGCCTTGCGGCCCAGCTTGTCGAGAATGGCGGAGGTCCGCAGTGCCGGGAAATTTCCGGCACGGCCGACTGCGGCCACACGTTTCAGAAGACCGTTGTCATAACGGTAGACTACACCGACCGGTTGGCGGCAGAACATGGGCCGTGTCACCATAAATTGTTTGTCCCCGATGCGTATTGGCTGTTCTCCGGCAGGAGTATCCCCCATCCATGTCATACCTTTGATATGGTTGGCTCCGGTCTTCCAGTCAATGGCGAACTCCATAGGTCCATAGAAGATGCGTGATTTGTCATACGGATCAAGACAGCCACCGCCGCCGTAAGCGGTATTGCCGAGGAAATCCTTCTTGAAGGTGCCGTCGAGTCCCCAGCAGCTGATGCGTTTAGGAGTGAAGTCGGCTTCCACTATCCACAGCTGGTCCCGTTTGTCGATCTCCAGGTCCACGGCCACTCCGGGATAGCTGGCGAAACGGCTCGGATCCCATGGTCCTGCTATGCGCCCGCCAGGCGTGCCGATGACTTTCAGCGGCTTGCCTCCGACGGCCGGATCAAAGACTTTCACGACGCGCTGATCGGCGGCGCTGTCATAGACATAAAGCTTGCCGGTCTTGTCGCAGACGAGGGCCGTAGCCTGTTTCACATCAAGCGACAGCGGCTGATGTTTCCCTCCTGCCAGATCCACGCGCATCACCTTGCCTGCGGAGATCGCATATAGGTCACCCTTCGGACCAAAGCCAAGATCCCCTGCTGCATCCAAAGTCACTTCCTGCACCATTTTCTTGTCTGACAGATCATACACCTCGATCCTGCCTGCACCGGCGGCATCCACGGGATTTTCACCGCTGACATATTGAAGAGGGGCGACGCCATAGATACGGCAACGGGTCGGATCGAGCTCCTGTCCGCCGCGGTCCCTGCGGACACCGACACATCCTCCACGATCTTCCTCTTTCCACATCCATTGTTCAATGACGCGAAGACGGAGGGCGCTGGTCTTGACTTCACGTCCAAAATCGACGTATCCGTCAACGTAGCGGGCTTTGCTGTTGTGGTTCTGGTCAGGATTGTAGTAAAAGCGCAGTGGCTGTTCATAAGATGCAATTTTTTCCCAGCCGGTGGCGCTCTTCATGTCAGGCTTGCCGTCTCCGGTCCAGGCATCGATCTCAGTGAAGCGGCCATCGATTTCCTTTATAGCAAGTCCGCGCATGGACTGCGGCTTGTCCCATTCCATCTGGTATATCGCCGGGTTATCAGGTGTCAACGGACGCTCGCGGCTTGCATCCCATTCACCTTCCTTGTTCACCTTGCCGGAATTGACTGTAACTTTACAAGTGGGGAAGAGGTTGACGAAACGACGGCGCAGGATCTTCATGCCTTCCAGCTGGGCGAAC
Source organism: Lentisphaerota bacterium (assembly GCA_025360875.1). Taxonomy (GTDB): domain Bacteria; phylum Verrucomicrobiota; class Lentisphaeria; order Victivallales; family GWF2-50-93; genus GWF2-50-93. The sequence goes on along the minus strand of JANYBI010000449.1, from coordinate 1,091 downwards.
CAGGCGTTTGGCGCATCAGCCTTTTTAGCAGTTGAAGTATTGAGGCCGTCGGCACCGGTATCGTCATTTTTTTCCATCAGTTCATCGAGTTCATCCATCCCATGGTCGAAGCTGAGGCGCACGGCGCGGGTGAGAGTATTTTCCGGGGCTGGCACGACGGTCCATCCGATACCGTTGCCTTTCCATACGGTAAGCCACTGCTCTTCCTTGCCTGCAGCAGGCGGATAAGGTGCATCCGGCTTGAGCACGCTGATGCGAAGGTGCAATGTCTTGTCTTCGGGCAGCGGGAAAACAAAACTCCCGACCGGCACAGGTTTTTTGAAAGCCATCACTATATGCTGGCGCGGCGCCGGTTCCTTGGCCGTTTCCAGCCAAGTCAGCCCGTTGCAGCCCGAAGGCGTTCCGATCAGGCGGAAAAGACGAAGGAAATCCTGAGGATAATCTGGGTCGTCCGGTTTGCCACCGCGGTCCTTGGGCTTAGGATAGCGGGGTTCGCAACGTTCCGCGTCAACATCAGCGGCAGAGAAAGCATTGCTGATCCAGTCCTGTGCGCCGGAACTTACGGTCATGAAAAGCTTGCCGTCACGGACGGCCAGTCCCCGGATGCCGCGCTGGCGGGTGGCGGTGGAGTCCAACTGCAACCAGGTGTCCATCTTGTGGTCGGCCAACGAGAAACGCCAGATATAGTCGGTGCCCGGCACCTGTGGCGCTGTGTAAAGATATTTGCTGTCGCTTGCCATGTATGCCGGACCGGTCCAGGCGATGATGTTTCCACGTCCCCAGGATTTGCGGCCGTCAAGATCGCAGTCGATGAGAGCCACTCCGCTTTCGCAGCACTGGTCGCTGAAGAAGATCCTGTCTCCAGCGGCACACGCTGCACGCGGGGCCGAGTGATCCGCCATCCATCCGCCGGGACCGCTTTCACCGTTGAGCCAGGGTGAATTTTCCGGGGCGTTGGTGGAGATGTTAGGGTATGTCGTCATTTCATATGAAACTGTCAGTCCGGGATTGACCGTACCTTTCCACTTGTAGGTTCCGGGTTGGACGAAACGGCCGGAATCATCTTTCAGATCCCAGCCTTCCTGGTAATC
>JANYBI010000750.1 GCA_025360875.1 Lentisphaerota bacterium | reverse complement strand
TTTGCTGATTATGTAGTATCCTATGACATTGTCGAGGGCTTCGTTGGCCTCGGCCTGGTTGTTTTTCCTGAAATCATCGGATGCCGCGCGTTTCCAGTATGCCACAGCCTTGTCCCGCTCGTTGTTGCGCCAGCAGTTTTCTCCCAACGCCTTCAGGGCTCCGGCCGCGAGCGGATGCTTCGAGTAGTCGGGATCATCGACAATTTCCTGCATGCATTTCAGTCCCGCCTTGATGTCTCCGTTTTCGATATGCGCCATTCCCATGAAATAAAGCGCAGGCGTGGCGTCCTCAACCTTCTGCCCGTAGAAGTCCATTACCTCATTGTAGATCTTTATAGCCGCACCGCGGCTTTTGTCCTGGTGCAGGCAGTAGGCGCGCATGAACATCACATGGGATAACAGCTTTGAGTCGGTGAACTGCGTCTGGAATTTCTCGAACTCGGTTGCAGCTGCCTTATATGCATTCTGTTTGATCAGGCCTACCGCCTTGTCATATTGGCTCCGTTCGAATACGCTCATCTCCTGGTAACGCGCCGGAGGAAGTTTCCAGTTCCACTGCAGATCCGCGCCTCTGGCAGGAATCTGCAGGCAGAATGTGAAAACGGTACAGATAATAATGGCGATGCGCCAAACTGGACTTGTTTTATTTGATCTCATATTTGAAATCACATTAAATCTGAGCTTCATGAGAGATTAATAAAATCTAAACTTGCACTCTTTCAAATGCAGATGAGCGGAATCCATGTTATTTAGTCTGCCGATCGCAACACATCAGTCAAATGCCTTCAAGTCCAGAAGATCACAGGCAAGACCTGTACTGAGCTTGTCGAAGTATGCCTGTGGTACATTTTGGACGACTACTTGAAAATTCCAAGCTTAGTCCGCATCGACTCAACCTCTTTTCTGGCTTCATCCATATACTTGCGTTTCTCATCCAGATAACGTTTACGCTGGGCATCATCTTTTATGGTCGTCGCGAGCTGCTCGACAAGTTTCATCGACTTGTCAAAACAGACTTGCGCTTCTTCATCCTTTCCCATTCCAATCAAGGTGAATCCTTTGTAAATCCAGGCCATGTCATAGTTCGGCTCCTTGGCCAGTACTGCATTGAAGTCGGCAAGCGCCTCCTTTAAACGCCAAAGATTTAAAAGATCCACTCCACGGTAGTAAAGGCCTAGAATATTTTCCGGATCCAGCGTCAGCATTTCGTTGAAGTTGCGCAACGCTCCTTCATAGTCTTTACGTTGTATAAGAATCTGCCCGCGTGTCAGATAGGCCTCGGATGGGAAAGTATAAGGGCTCAGCGTGCGGTCAGGAGCCCAGACGACGGCGACAAGTCCTCCATTTTTTTCCGTCAGGGATTTGGAAGCTAGCGAAGCAAGGGAAGGCTGAATGGCGACGGCCTTTTCCCGATCTGTCTTTGCCTTATCAGCCTGACCACGGCGTTCCTGCAGGACTGAGCGCAGCCAATAGGCCTCCGCCTGACGCGGATCGAGATCCAGGACGAGGTCGAAATCACGTTGTGCGCCTTCAATATCGCTCTTGATAAGGAGGGCTTTTCCATGGTTCACATGGGCGGAAATATTTTTAGGATTGATGGCCATAGCCACGTTGAAATCCTTGATTCCTGTGTCGATCTCGTTCCGGGCAACATGTACATTTCCACGGTTGCAGAAGGCATCTGCAAGCTGCGGATCGATAGCAATGGCATGATTCAAATCCTCGATTGCACCGGAAAGATCTCCGTTGGCTGCGGCACGGACGATTCCACGATTGTTGAATGCTCCCGCGTTCTTCGGGTTGAGAACCAGCGCGGCATCGAAATCCGCCATCGCCTTGCTCTTATCTCCTTTGAGGTGGAACACATATCCGCGCCGTGACAGGATCTCGGAAAGCCGGATTTTCAACTGCGCGATCTTGTTTGCTTCCGGCCATGTCTCCTGTGTCCATTTGTTCAGCCGCTCAGCTTCGTTGTAGGCTGCCAAGGCCTGATCATAGTCTCGCATCTCCTCGAATGCCGCTCCGCGCAATGTCTGCACCACAGCCAGATGGTCGCGCCGGAAAGGGCACAGCGGCTGGGGTTCCAGCGACTTGTCCAGAGCTGCAATAGCTTCCTGATAACGCCCGCTGCCCAGGAAACTCCTGCCGGCCGCAAGCCACTGCTGTGCAAAAACCAAGCCTTTGATCTGGCTGGCATCGCCAAGTACGCGCTTGGCGTATGGACGCCATTCCGTGTCAGCCATGCGGAAGAAGGTGCTGTTGACGGTTCCTTCTTCGCACCAGACCAGGTTCTCCAAATCTGAAAATAATTTTTTATCCGAGCTTGGAGCTATTCGGCAAATGGAAGCCAAAGCCTCTCCTCTGACGCGATCATCTATTGCTGCTCCGTTCTTAAATTGGCGCGAAGTCATGGGAAACAGGTATTGCACGCTGCCGGCATCCCCGACCCATCCCAAGGCGTTGACAGCCAGAACTACCGGTGCATCGTCGTATCCGATCTTCTTGTCTGTCTTGGAACGTTCGTCCAGAACTGTCACAAATTCCTTTTCGACCGCCCTCGCACATCTCTCGCTTTTCAAGGGTATCAGATGGTTGAGCGCATCCTGGAGAGTATATATGTTGTCGGGATCCGGTCTGCCACCAAATGAGGCGAGTCGTGCCGCTGAAAATACTCTCTTGACCTCGTTGTCGATCCGGTTGGTGACCTGCTGATTCCATGTCTCGGAATTACTAAGCCCGACGCGCTTCGCCATCTCTATCTTCTCTCCGGCCAATGCCAGGTTGTTGAAGCCCAGAGCGACCTCCAGGTGCTGACGGTATGCCTCTATCATGAGGGTCTTCGTCTTCCCGGCGAATTCCGCCAGCTTGGTCCCTTCCTCCGGCGTCTCCGCGAATTTATCCGCATCATCGCCAATAAGGAACAGTGTCTGCGACAATCGCGTCTCGGCTTCCTGCAGAATGGCGTGCCTGTCTGTTTCCGTTGCGGCCTTTTTGACATCCTGCATCCGTTCCTGCGCCTTGTCGAACTGGACCGTCGCTTCCTTTATCTGGGCGGCCCGTATGGTATTTCTTTCCCCCTCCATGACCCTCCGCTTCGAGAGCTCGTCGGATGCCATATTCCGTGCGAGTTCCGCATTTCCTTTCTCCTGCAGGGCAGTCTGCTTTTCGTCGTAGATACGGTTGAGCGAGTATCCTCCTCCGATCATGATGCATGCTGTCAGAAGTATGACCGTAGCGATGGCAAAGCGCAACTTGCGCCGCCAGGCGAGACGACTCACTTCCGCTTCGCTAATCCGCTCATGGAGTGCGCGCCATTGCTCCTTATCCTGCTCAAGATCAGCGGAAAGGCTTTCCAGGTATATCAACTGGGTCCTCGCAAGCAGAAGATCTCCGTTCGCCAGCGCACTTTTCACATACATCTCAGTGATCTTGGCGAGATGGACTAGTGACTCATTGTTCTTGGGCCAGAGAGTGAGAGCCCGTTGCAGACGGCTCTGCAGATCGGTCAGTCGTTCATAACTTTGCGAACTTCGCGAAGTCCTAAGGGACGTTTCCAGAATTTTCGTCTCATCGATAGCCTCAGTGGTAATCTTCTCGGACTCGGCCCGTCTGGCCTCGCCGGAAAGAAAACGGTCGACTGACCCCTGCATTTCTATCACGGAAGCAAACCGGTCGACAGGTTCTCGTGACATCGCCTTCATGGCGATTGCTGCAAGTTCCTGCGGAATGTCCCGCAGAGGTGCCTGTTCACGCGGAGACGGCATGTCCGCATTCGCTATGAGATTGACAATACTGTCCCATTCCTTTTCCTTGCCGTACGGAGAGAAACCTGTCAACACCTCATATAGGATGGCGCCCAGCATGAATATGTCGGTTGCCAATGAAAGCATGGTGCCATTTCCCAGAACCTGCTCGGGAGCCATGTAGTACGGCGTGCCGGCTACGGTGGAAACTCCGCTTTTGGGCAATCCTTTCAGAGGAGGAAGCGGTTTTTCACGCACGTCCACCGCCAACCCCCAGTCCATCACCAGCACCTCTCCGAAAGCGCCTATCATGACGTTGCTGGGCTTTAGGTCTCGATGGATGATGTTCTTGGAATGCGCATAGGCAATGGCATCGCAGACCTTCAGGAAAATATTCAGATGGTCTCTTAAAGTCATATTGGATGAACGTTCCAGGATCGTCTCTTTTCCGGCCAGTTCGGAAGGCATCTGGTCCGGATGCAGCAGATCGCTCCATGAAACGCCCTGTATCAGCTTCATCGTGAAAAAAGGATTGTTATTGCTGTCGGTACCCATGGTATGCACCGGCACGATGTTGGGATGCTCAAGGTCGCCTGTTACCAGCGCTTCACAGGCGAAGAACTGGCGGTACAGGTCGGCATGCTCGTTTTCAATCGCATCGGGGCGGAGCATCTTGACTGCGATATTTCGCGACAAAGAATGCTGTTGGGCAAGGTAGACTATTCCCATGCCCCCCTCTCCTATCATCTTCACCAAGGAAAAGCCTGTGCTGTCCAGGACGGGTTTGATACTTTCGGTCTTGGACGGAGTCTCCGGCAGCAGTACCGTATCTCCTGTAGGGGGATAGCTGATGGAAGAACCTTTGATCGACATGGAAGGGGAGATGTCGGGATTTGCGCTGATCGCGACGGCCCATTTCTCCCTGGTCTCCATTGGAAGCTTGCTCCGTTCCATGAAGGATGAAGCTGCCTTGGCTGCATCATCATTTCCAAGGGCGGCCAGTCCCATCAGACACTTCGGACACAATCCATCGAGACTCTCTCCCGTATCTTCCGTATTACCGCATTTTGAACATGTGATCTGTTTGTCCATGACTGACTCCTTTTTCTTGAAGTTCATCCGTCCCTACCATAGTAATGAGGAAAACAGGAACGGAAGTTACAGCATTAATACGGAAATATTCGACTTATCTTATCCCAATGCCGAAAACAGATGCTTGATTTCATCATCGGCATCTGCGGGATTCAGCAAGGTTTGAACAATTATCTCGCGCAACAGTTGCCGGTACCGGCGGCGGAGGCGATGAACGGCGACTTTGACATTGCCCTCGGAGGTTCCGATCTTCTCTGCAATCTCCCTGTAAGAAGAATTGCTGTCACCGGGGATCAGGGCTTTCCTGAGTTCCACGAAATACTTCTCCTTGCCTGCCGCCTTGAATTCATCCTGCATGGCGGACATGGTCTTCTCGAGGATCGCCAGACCCCATTGCCGATCATACATCTTTTCCGCGGTGTTTTCGTCAACCGGCTCGAACTTGACTCGTCCCTCCTCGGATTCCGCGTCAATCGGAATCATGATGGCTCCGCCACCCCTTTTGAGCGCCTGGTCATGATCACGGCAATCGGACAGGAAGTGTTTAAGGGCCCCGAGCAGATAGGAACGGAACCTGCCACGCTCGGGACTGGCGGATCCCAGGAAATTCTTTTCGAGCAGTCGGGCGAAAAATGCCTGGGTAAGGTCATGGGCGTCGGCAGACGAATAGCCTCTTCTGCGTATGAATGCATACAATGGTCGCCAGTAGATCCGGCACAGTTCCGACAACGCCTCATGCGACTTGGGATTGGCCGCATCACCGGCGATCATGACCTGGCTCCAGCGGGTGACGGAAAAATCACCGGCCTGGCGGCTGTCCTTGTTGTCACTCATAGGATTGACCCCGTTACCGTCTTACGAGTTTATATTCCCAATTCCTTTTTAACTTCGCAGAAGGCGTTGACCGCGAAATCCAGGTCCTCACGGGAATGGGCGGCTGAAATCTGGGTGCGGATCCGTGCTTGTCCCTGCGGTACCACCGGATAGAAAAACCCGACGACATAGACACCTTTTTCCAGCATTTTTTCTGCCATTTTCTGGGCAAGAGATGCCTCTCCAAGCATGATCGGCACGATCGGATGGTTTCCAGTTTTGATATCAAATCCCGCCTTGGTCATTTTTCTGCGGAAATAAACGGTGTTTTCCTCCAGCTTGTCACGCAGGGAGGTCGAGGACGAGACAATTTCCAAAGCCTTCAGAGAGGCACACACTACCGACGGAGAAACGCTGTTACTGAATAAATATGGACGGGAACGCTGCCGGAGCAGTTCGATGATCTCACTGCATCCGCTTACGTATCCACCGCTGGCGCCACCGAGAGCCTTGCCAAGCGTACCGGTGATTATGTCAATCCTACCCATAACATTGTTCAGCTCATGAGTCCCGCGGCCACTGGCGCCGATAAAGCCGACGGCATGGGAATCATCGACCATTACCAGCGCACTGTATTTGTCTGCCAGATCACAGATTTCCTTCAGTTTGGCTATGGAACCGTCCATGGAAAAAACACCGTCTGTCGCGATCATCCTGAAACGGCAGTTCACGGTTTCCTCCAGCTTCGCTTCAAGGTCGTCCATGTCGTTGTTGCCGTAGCGGAACCGCTGCGCCTTGCAGAGCCTGATCCCGTCAATGATGCTGGCATGGTTCAGGGCGTCGCTGATCACTGCGTCTTCAGCGCCGAGAAGGGTCTCGAACAGACCGCCATTGGCATCGAAGCATGAACTGTAGAGTATTGTGTCATCCGTCCCGAGGAAATCGGAAAGATTCTTTTCAAGTTCCTTATGGATATCCTGCGTTCCGCATATGAAACGCACCGACGAGAGCCCATATCCGCGCCGTTCCAATCCCTCCTGTGCGGCCTTGATAACTTCCGGATGATCGGACAGTCCCAGATAGTTGTTGGCGCACATATTGAGGACTTTTCTTCCGTCGCCAATGGTGATGTTCGCGTTCTGAGGGCTGGTGATGATCCTCTCGCTCTTATATAGTCCGGCAGACTTGATCTCATCGAGGATCTTCAGAAGATGCTCTTTCATGCAGGTGGAATTATTTTTCACATCCGTTACTCCCAGTTCAGGATGACTTTCCCTGATTTTCCGGAACGCATCACCTCAAATCCCTTCTCGTATTCCGTATAATGGAACCGGTGGGTGATGACGGGACTTATGTCGAGGCCAGATTCGAGCATGCTGGTCATCATGTACCAGGTCTCATACATCTCCCGTCCATAGATTCCCTTAAGCGTGAGACCGTTGAATATGACCTTGTTCCAGTCAACCAGCGTCTTATCGGGCAGTATGCCAAGCAGGGCTACGCTGCCTCCGTGGCACATGTTGTCGATCAAGTTCCTGAACGCATCTGCGCTACCCGACATTTCGAGTCCGACGTCAAATCCCTCCTTCATCCCGAGTTCCTTCTGCACATCCTTCAGATTTTCCTTCGCCACGTTGACCGCGCGCGTGGGATTCATTTTCCGTGCAAGCTCAAGCCTGTAGGGGTTGACATCGGTAATGACGGTATATCTGGCGCCTGCGTGTTTCGCAATCGCCGCGGCCATGATCCCGATCGGACCCGCCCCGGTGATCAGCACATCTTCTCCGAGCACTTTGAACGAAAGCGCCGTATGGGTGGCGTTGCCCAGCGGATCGAAACAGGAAAGAATATCGGTAGGAATTGAGGGATTGCATAGCCAGATATTGCTCATGGGCATGCAAAGATATTCCGCAAAAGCACCAGTCCTGTTCACACCGACCCCGTTCGTATTCGGACATAGATGCCTGCGCCCGGCAAGACAGTTCCTGCAGCGTCCGCATACGATATGCCCCTCCCCGCTCACCAGGTCTCCTTTCTTGAAGTCGTGGACATTTTTCCCGACCTTCTCAATTTTACCGACGAATTCATGTCCGATGACCATAGGAACGGGAATCGTTCTCTGCGACCATTCATCCCAGTTGTATATGTGGACATCCGTACCGCAAATCGATGTCTTCATGATCTTGACAAGGACATCGTTGATCCCTATATCCGGAACCGGAACATCCTCAAGCCAAAGGCCCTGTTCCGCCCTTTTCTTCATCAATGCCTTCATTAAAATCCTCCCTGGGATTCCTTTTGTCCAAAAGATATCGTTTCAGACCAGTAATGGTTTTGCCAGTAAAAACT
>JANYBI010000728.1 GCA_025360875.1 Lentisphaerota bacterium | reverse complement strand
TCGAGAAAGTCGTTGACAGGATAAAAAAGACGCTTTCCGAGGAGGAAACCAGGAATCTCGCACTCAAGGATGCGCAATCGTTCTCAGTCGATGCCTATCAGGCCACATCGGATCTCAAGAATCACAAGGCCGTAGTGGACGGTTTTGCCGCCTTCGCCGAGAAGAAGGGCCAGAAGGTATATGACATTGGATTTTTCAGCGTAGAAGACACTGTGATCAAGAACGTTGGCAGGGAACCTGAACTGGCTACGGCTGCTGCGGCCCTCTTCAAGGATCAGCCGGTTTCTGATGCGATACAGGGGACAAACGCATGTTTTGTAGCCTGCCTTACCGAAAAGGAGGAAGCCCGTCCCGCCAAGATTGAGGAAGTGAAGGAGAAAGTCGTGAAGGACTTCAAGAAGGAAAAAGCAATCCTGCTGGCAAGAGAGTCTGCCAGGAATGCCGCTCTGAAAATATCAGAGGCCATGGATTCCGCAAAGGCGATACCTGAGATTCCCGGCTGCAAGATGGTGGACGTCCCTGAATTCGGCATGTTCACGCCTCCCAAGTCTCCGGACGCGATGTATTATGCAGATCTTGTGGAAAACACGAAAGCCGGAAAAATCTCAACCGTCAGGGAAATCCCGGATGGCGCAATATTCATCTGCGTCGAAAAGAGAACTCTCCCCACGGATCAGGAGTTCAAGGACAAGGAAAATGATTTCACAAAGGAATATGTGTCCATGAAGACGAGATCCTCCATGTCCATGTATGAAGCGTCGCTGGCCGCAAGATGCAAATTCCCTTCCCCTGAAAAAGATGACGGTAGCCAGCAGCCCGTGAAGAGAAAGAGATAGATTCCATCCCGCCAGCATAATAAACGAGGAGAATGCATAAATGATTGAACTTGATTTTGCAAAAAGTGAAGGCCTTATACCCGCAATAGCCCAGGACTGGAAAACAGGGGAAGTCCTGATGCTTGCATATATAAACAAGCTTTCATGGGATGAAACACTTAAATCCGGGAATGCCACTTACTGGTCACGTTCAAGGAACAAGCTATGGAAAAAAGGCGAAGAATCCGGGAACGTCCAGAAGATAAAGGAAATTCTTGTAGACTGCGATGATGACACTGTGATTTTCAAGGTTGACCAGATAGGCGGAGCCGCCTGCCATACCGGGTACAGGACCTGCTTTTACAGGAAGATAGAGAATGGCGCTTTGACAACTGTCGGCGAAAAAGTCTTCAATCCGGAAGAGAAGTATAAGAAGTAATACTGATGCTGGATACATGATACTGGAAATCTGAAGTTGGAAACTTTAGCCTTGTAATTTATTTCTGTGTGCTCTGTGGTTGAATATTATCAATCTGAAATCATCAATCAAAAATTGAAAATATCCCAATGTCCCGCCTTCGCAAATCAAAAATATATGAAATGCAGTCTCTCCTGCCGGGACTGCCCCTCCAGTTCAATGTCCCATGGAAAAGCGTGACAACGCTTGGCATTGGCGCCAAAATACCTGTCCTTGCGGAACCTGAGGACGATATACAGCTATGTGAACTGCTGAAATACTGCGACCAGAACTCCATACCGATATTCGTCCTCGGCGATGGAAGCAACATGGTCGGGACCGACAAGACGATGCCAGGCATAGTCATAAGGCTGGGCAAGAACGATTTCAAGAGGATCAAGATAAGCCACATACATGTGACTGTCGGTGCCGGAGTCTCCCTCTACAATCTGTTCAATACCTGCGCCGAGGCCGGACTGGGAGGCGCATCCCCCCTCGCCGGCATACCGGGTTCGGTCGGAGGTTCCCTGAAAATGAATGCCGGAGCCCGCGGGATCTGCATGGGCGACATAGTCGAGGACTTATGCGGATTCGATTTCAAGGGAAACCATTGGAAGGCATCGGGCAAGGAGATCAAATGGGATTATCACCAGACATCCATACCTGACGATGTGATAATCCTTGCGGCCATATGTAGACTTGAAAAGACGCAATGCTCCGTTGAAAAGGAAAAGATCAGGAATGAAATCCAATGGAGGCGCGAATCATATCCCCCTGGAAGAAGTGCCGGATGCGTATTCAGGAATCCTGTTCCCGATCTTTCCGCTGGCAGGCTCATTGACATAGCCGGCGGGAAAAATCTTTCCAGCGGAGATGCCGTTGTAAGTGACAAGCATGCGAATTTCCTGATCAACCGTGGCGCAGCCACTGAAAAGGACTTTCTTGACCTAATGATGAAAGTGAAGAAAAACGTACTCTCTTCAACTGGCATCTATCTTAGCTCGGAAGTCAGTTTTGCAAATCCTGACGGTGAGAAACTCATTTCAATAGAACCTGCAGGCATAGCCCTTCTCAAAGGGGGAACCAGCAGCGAACGGGAAGTGTCATTGAAGTCCGGTTCCTTTGTCGCAGAAGCACTGAGAAATGGTGGATACCATGTGACTGAAATAGATATAAGGAAACCTGAAATCCTTCCGGAGATGAAAAAGGCTGACATAGTATTCCCAATCCTTCACGGCGGATTCGGGGAGAATGGCGAAATCCAGAAAGTACTTGAAGATGCGGGAATTTCCCATGTCGGATGCGATAGCATTGCATGCCATACATCGATTGATAAGATCCTGAGCAAGAAACTCATGGTCAAGGAGAACATCCCGACCGCTGATTTTGCAATCCTGACCCGCAAGAACAGGAAACTGCCTTCAAACTTCAAGGTGCCGCTGGTGGTAAAACCCCCGACAGAAGGTTCGACTGTCGGTATTACGATTGTTTTTGAAGAGAGCGAACTCGACAAGGCGATCGACACGGCATTCAAATACAGCGACGATGAAATACTTGTCGAACAATATGTCAAAGGTGCGGAAGTGACAGTTGGAATAGTCGGTGAACAGGTATTGCCGCTTGTTGAAATCAGATATCCTGGCAAAACATATGACTATGACGCAAAATACACCCATCAGCAAGGCGACACGCTTTACTTCTGTCCGCCGGATTCGGTGCCTGCCGATGTCCAGAAAAAGGCCCAGGATATTGCGCTGAGGCTTTTCAAGGCGCTTGGAGGCCGGGATCTCATGCGTATTGACATGATCGTGCGCGAAAAGGACAATTCACTTTTCGTCCTTGAAGCAAATAATCTGCCTGGTTTCACAGAGAGCAGCCTCCTTCCCAAAGCTGCAAAAACAGCAGGCATATCATTTGTTGAACTCTGCGCAAGTCTGGCCCAGATGGCCCTGGCAAGGAAGAAGCAATAGGTTCCTATCCTGCTTTTTCCGAGACTTCATATACTTGATTTATTCTCAACATCCAGATATCTTCATAAGCAGAAATAAATGGGAGTGCATACATGTCTACACGAGTTTTTAGCGGAAGCAAAACATTATTCGCAGCTATCATCCTGGGATTGGCGTGTGCCACTATCCATGCGGGAGTCGAACTCAAGCTGCCTGCACTGTTCGAGGACAATATGGTGCTGCAACGCGAACAAGCGGTACCGGTCTGGGGAGATGCCACCCCCGGAAGCAGCGTCAGTGTCACTTTCCGTGGCCAGACCAAAACCACAACAACGGGCGCCGACGGCCATTGGCAACTCAAGCTGGATCCCATGAAAGCCAGTCTGGAACCTGCTGAATTCACCGTTTCCGCAAAACTGAATGATGAAACCTCCACCCACACCTCGCAAGGTGCATTAGTAGGCGAGGTGTGGATCTGCAGCGGCCAGAGCAATATGGACATGGTGCTGGCCGGTGTCAGTAACAGCAAAGACGAGGTCGGGTCTGCCAACCTGCCCTTCATC
>JANYBI010000712.1 GCA_025360875.1 Lentisphaerota bacterium | reverse complement strand
TTTCTACGGAGTGGGGATACACTCTAACATCGAACAGGCCGCCCTCCGCGCCGTTTTCGCCGCGTTGAACAGGGCTGCGTCAAACTGAGGAGAACATGAAGAAATTTCTGATTACATTTTCGATCGTGGCAATTGTCATTGGCGCACATGTGGTACTTCTGAGACATTTCATCTTCCCCGTAAAAAAACAGCCTGTTGCCGAAGAGGTCAAGCCGGCAGACCAGATTGACCAGAGCAAGCTTCCTCCTCCACTGCCTCCTCCGGAAATCAAAGGGCCTGTGTTCAAACCTTACAACTACAGGGGCGCCTTGATCGGCGATCTGCCCGCAATACCCGACTCCAAGACCGCCACCGCCGGAATCCTAATCGACCTCGGGACACGCCAGGTGCTCTGGGCGAAGAATCCGAGGAAAGCTGTCGCAATCGCATCAATGACCAAGATGCTGACCGAGTTTATCGTCTTCGAGGAACTGGACAAGAAAAAAGATGTGACGCTGCAGACTCCTATACAAGTCACCGTCGCCGCCTCTAAAATCGGCGGCAGCCAGATATACCTGGATCCCAAGGAGACGTTTCCTCTCGAAGACCTCCTGAAGGCCGTAATGATCTCAAGCGCAAACGATGCGGCATACCTTGTAGCCGAACATTTCGGCAATGGCGATGTGAACGCGTTTGTCGAAAAGATGAATAGCCGTGCGCAGGAACTCAAGCTTCCCGGCGCAAAATTCTACAATCCCCACGGTCTTCCCGGCGATACATCGGCCGAAGACAACATGTGCAGCGCCGAGGGCTGTTCAATGCTTGCGGAAAGGCTCCTGGAAATACCGAAGGCCGCTGAATTCGCAAGAACCAAGGCCGCCACCATCCGCGAGAACACCGCCAAACCCTTCACCCTCTTCACCCACAACCATCTCCTCGGCGCAGTGTCAGGAGTCAACGGGATGAAAACCGGATTTATCAAGCGTTCCGGCTTCTGCATAACCGTCACCTGCGAGCGTGGCGGAAGAAAGATGGCCGCCTGCGTAACCGGATTTCCCGACCGGAAAGGACGGGACGCATTTGTTGCAAAACTCCTTGAATGGGGTTACAAGCAGAAACCCGTCCAAGCAAAGTCTGATGAGCCGGCCCCCCAGCCCGGCAACGAGGACAAGAACCTCGAGGATCTTCTGAACCAGGTCGTCCCGAAATAAAATTTCCCGTAAATTCTATGGCCCGTTTTCATTTTGAATGGATTCGTCTCCCCTTCATCGGCTGGATATTCCGTGTTGGATATTGGATATTCTATTCATGAACAACTCCTCCAGTCCGCCTTGACTATGCATATAAATGATGCATATTAATACATATGAGAACAACACTTAACATAGACTCTGAAATTTTTGCAAAGGCTTCCGATCTTACTGGAATCCGGGAAAAGACAGCTCTTGTCAGGAAAGGGCTGGAATCCCTTATTTCCAAGGCAAGCGCAGCCCGCCTGGCGAATCTGGGTGGAACTGAAAAAAACATCACACCTGTTCATAGGCGGAGGAACCCTTAATGGTTCTTGTTGATACCTCCGTATGGATAGATCATTTCAGGAACAACAACATAAAGCTCACCGAGATTCTTATCTCTGAAGAAGTTTCCTGCCATCCATTCATAATCGGTGAGCTGGCCTGCGGAAACATCAAAAACAGGAAGGAAATCCTATCCCTGTTCAAGGCTCTCCCAGCTCTGCCTAAAGCAGGAGACGGAGAAATATTATTTTTCATTGAGGCTCATAATATTTCAGGCAAAGGCCTCGGACTTATTGACGTTCATCTGCTGGCATCATGCCTTTTCAAAAGCGCTACTTTATGGACTTTGGATAGAAAGTTAAAGGAAACCGCCATATCGTGTGGAATTGAAACTTTCTGAATAAAAAGGCAACTGCCTTTTTATTTATAATTTTTAATACATAATTACCTTTGTGTCTTTGCGGTTTTATATTATCACCCTTATGAACGACAATCTCACACCGATGATGCGGCAGTACCGCGAGATGAAGGCTGAACTGCCGAAGGACGTCATCCTGCTTTTCCGTCTGGGTGATTTCTATGAGCTGTTCTTCGAGGATGCGAAGTTCGCAGCGCCGATCCTGGATGTGACACTCACAAAACGCGCCGATGTGCCGATGTGCGGGGTCCCCTACCACGCCATTGAAAACTACCTCCCCCGCCTGCTCGAATCCGGCATCAAGGTCGCGATTGCCGAACAGATGGAGGATCCCCGTTTCGCAAAGGGCATAGTCAAACGGAAGATAACACGCGTAATTACCCCGGGAACAGTGACCGACTCCTGCATCCTTTCGCCGGAAAAGAATAATTTTCTAGCCGCTCTCGCATTTGAAAAAGGGATCTATGGCCTCGCTTCCCTCGATATAAGCACAGGCGATTTCAGGACGACCGAATTCACAAAGCCCGAGGAACTGGAGACAGAGCTCCACCGCCTGCGCGCGTCCGAATGCCTCATCCCCGCATCACTGCTCAGTGAATGGGACGGGAAAAATTCACGTCCGCGCGTCTCAGGGAACATCATGTGGACACCGCTCGACGACTGGATGTTTGCAACTGATACCGCGACCGAACTTCTCAAGAGGCACTTCAAGGTGACATCCCTTGACGGATTCGGATGCAGAAACATGGAGACC
>JANYBI010000437.1 GCA_025360875.1 Lentisphaerota bacterium | reverse complement strand
GAACGCTGGTTCTTCCCTGAGACTTATTTTCAAAACTGTTTTAACGCTTTGGGGCCAAGCCGCGTATCATTGTTCTTTGCATCGGTAGCGGGCGAAATAGCATCTGCATATTTTTTAATGCATGATTTTATGAACGCTTATTATCACTTTGGTGCTTCCGACGAACGCTTCTATGATTTCAGACCTAATAATTTGTTGATGTATGAAGTTACATTATGGCTGAAGGCAAAAGGATACCTCAAGTACCATCTGGGCGGAGGAGTCTCATCATCACTTGACGATAGCCTGTTAAGGTACAAATCCGGTTTCTCAGAGCAGAGAGCAGCTCTTTATACTTATGGCCGTGTACATAATGAGGCGGTTTATGATCGCCTTTGTGAACTAAAAAGGGAGCATGAGAAGTCCACAGCAGGTGCGGTAAGCGGGTCAGGTTACTTTCCACTGTACCGACGGTAAGGAGAGCTTAGGATGAACTTCGAATCACGGGATTATTCCTTTAAGGACGGCGAAGAAACTATCGTTATTGCTGAAGTTGGGGTTAACCACAATGGTGATCTTGCCATCGCTCGAAAGTTGGTCGATGCAGCCATCAAGGCAGGCGCACACGTCGTAAAATTTCAGGCCTTCCGTTCCGAGAAGGAAATAAGCAGGTACGCTGCGAAAACTCCTTACCAGCAGGAGACTACGACAGACCGGGGGTCCCAACTCGAGATGTGTAAGGCGCTAGAATTGAGTCCTTCGGACCTCAGGGAGATGAAGACATACTGCGCTAAACTCGGGGTTCCATTTCTCTGCGCAGCATTTGATTTTGACAGCGTAGATATTATGGTGGACGAACTCAAATTGTCTACAATCAAGGTCCCTTCCAGCGAGATTACAAACATTCCGATGCTGGAATATATTGCTTCCAAGAAGACCGGCGTGATCCTCTCAACTGGTGCAAGCACGCTCGCTGAGGTTGGTCAGGCAGTTGATGCCCTGATGCGATCAGGCTGCCCAGAACTCATGCTGTTCCATTGTGTCTTGAGCTATCCAGCTCCCCATAGCGAGGCGAACCTCCGTTCCATGCTCACGTTAAAGAATGCCTTTGGTCTGCCTGTTGGTTTCTCTGACCACACAATCGGCACCAATACGGCGGTCGCAGCGGCAACACTGGGGGCATGTGCTATAGAGAAACATTTTACACTGGATAGAAACATGGAAGGGCCGGACCATAGGGCTTCGATAGAACCGGACGAACTGGCGGAGTTGGTGCGGGGAGTCAGGATTGCAAACGTTTCTCTTGGCAGTCCGATTAAGAAGCCGGCACCGTGTGAGCTGCCAAACGTTGCGCTGATTCAGAAGAGTCTCGTTGCCGCCTATGAACTAAAGAAGGGTACAAAGCTGACCAGGAACATGATCGAGATAAAACGGCCTCGTGGAGGTATTGTACCAATGGACCTGAATAAAATCATCGGTTTGTCTCTGACAAAGGATGTAGCAGAAGACATGTTCTTGACTTGGGATGATTTCACTTGACCGGATTTTCAAAGGACATATATGATGCTCTTGCTCCGCACTACCGGGAATATGCCGAAAAAAAGTCAGCTTATATAGCAGGTGTGGATCGTTTTGTCTTGGAACACATCCCTCATGGAGCAAAAAGCCTTTTAGACATAGGTGCGGGTGATGGTGTTCGTGGCATGCTGTTGGCGCAACAAATGGGCATTAGTGATATTATACTCTGTGATTACAGCCCGGAAATGATTGCCTGTTGCAAAAGGTTGAACCCCACAGAAGTTTGGGAGTCTGCAGTAGAGGATTTACCTGACGCAGGAAAACGCTTTGATGTAATAATCTGTCTGTGGAACGTACTGGGGCATTTGCCGGGTCACGACGAGCGTGTAAGAGCTTTGGCGAAGATGAAGAATTATTTGACAGATAAAGGAAGAATATTCTTTGATGTCAATAATCGCCACAATGCGGCGGCTTACGGCTGGCTTAGAGTTTTTGGAAGAATCCTCATTGATACGGTGTATTTCAACGAAAAGCGTGGAGATGCGAGTTTTGACTGGAAAATAGGTTGTAACGTATATCCGGCTATGGGGCACCTGTTTACACCCCTTGAAGTAGAAAGAATTGTCAGAGAAAGTGGTTTGCATGTCCAGAGGAAGGCTGCGGTTGATTACGCGACAGGAGAAGTTTCATGCTCGCCGCTACGAGGTCAGTTGTTGTATTTAGTTGCAAAGTAACCCAATCTTAAATAAGATTTCTAAAAGTTTTTTTGGGAGATGTCGATGAGCTGGGATCCGGTGTGGGAACAAATATTCAGAGAAAGAATATCTTGGGGAAAATATCCGCCGGAGGAGTTGGTACGTTTTATTGCAAAAAGTTATTATTCTGTTTCAAAAAGAGAAACTATTAAAATTCTTGAAGTGGGTTGTGGACCGGGAAGCGGGCCCAGTTGGTTTATAATGCGTGAAGGATTTTCTTTTTCTGGTATAGATGGCTCCCCTACTGCAATTGAAAAAGCAAAGGATAGATTTAGAAATGAAGGATTGAA
>JANYBI010000615.1 GCA_025360875.1 Lentisphaerota bacterium | reverse complement strand
TGCGATTCAAACATCATATATCTGCTTCCGGGAGTTTTCCTGGGACTCCTGTTCATCCTGACGATCAAGCTGCGCAAATCTCCTTTTGACCTGTCAACCTCACACCATGCGCATCAGGAGATTGTAAAGGGCGTGACCACTGAATTTGCCGGCCCGTCGCTGGCGCTTGTCGAAATCACGCACTGGTATGAGACCGCGATAATGTTCGGTATAATCTACCTGTTCTTCGCCGCCAATCCGGTCATCGCAGTCAGTGTAGTTATCGCCGCATATTTCCTGGAAATAGCAATAGACAATACATTCGCAAGGTTCAAATGGGAACTGACCTTGAAATCCTCATGGATGGTCACGCTTATTTTCGGCGGAGTCAATCTGGTTGTATTGTTCATCATTGAAAAGGTTAAAATTTAATTTATGTCATTCCTAGCCAAATCGCCGTGGATTGTCCATTATGACGCATCAAGCTGCAACGGCTGCGACATCGAAGTGCTGGCCTGCCTGACCCCCATGTACGATGTGGAAAGGTTCGGCATCGTCAACATGGGAAATCCGAAGCACGCCGACGTCTTTCTCGTAACAGGCTATATAAACACACAGAACGTCGATGTAGTCAGGAACATCTACAATCAGATGCCGGATCCAAAGGTTGTCGTTGCAATCGGAATATGTGCGTCAACCGGTAACATCTTCCGTGAATGCTACAATACCATTGGCGGGGTAGACAAGGTCATCCCGGTGGATGTATATGTCCCCGGCTGCGCAGCGCGTCCCGAATCCATAATCGACGGCGTCGTCAAGGCTCTTGGAATCCTCGAACAGAAAAAGAACAAAACTTATAAAAAACCTGAAATATCCGGAGCGTCATGATTGAGAAACAGGAAACAGTTGAAATAAAACCTGAAGAGTTGCAGACGAAAGTGACGGAGGCGATGGCGAAAGGCTATAGGCTTGTCGCTATAAGCTGCACGAAACTTGATTATTTCCAACTCGACTATACGTTCGACTGCAATCTCTCGTTCCTGAACTGCCGATTGAAACTTCCGCTTGTGAATCCTGAGATAAAGAGCATAACCGACATCTACTGGAGCGCATTCACCTACGAGAACGAGCTCCATGATCTCTTCGGCATCAAGATTACCGGCATCAACATTGATTTCGGAGGCAAATTCTACAAGATCAAGGAAGTAGCCCCGTTCGGCAAGAGTATCACAATCAAAACCGTTGAAGGAAAAGCCTGAAATGCCCAAGAGAACAATAATACCTTTCGGCCCCCAGCATCCGGTTCTCCCGGAACCAATACACCTCGATCTGGCGGTCAGGGATGAAAAAGTTGTCGAAGTCATACCTTCGCTGGGTTTCGTGCACCGCGGCCTCGAACTGCTTGTGACAAGAAAAGATTTCATGGACATGGTATTGGTTGCGGAACGAATCTGCGGGATATGCAGTTTCATCCACGGTCTTGGCTACTGCCAGGGCGTCGAGGAGATAATGAACCTGCAGGTTTCCCCTCGCGCAAAATACCTCCGCGCATTCTGGGCTGAACTTTCACGCGTGCACAGCCATATCCTCTGGCTCGGTCTCGCAGCCGACGCCTTCGGGTTCGAAAGCCTCTTCATGCACAGCTGGAAGATACGTGAAAAGATTCTGGATATTTTCGAGGAGACTACCGGCGGCCGCGTAATATTCGGCGTCTGCAAGGTCGGTGGCCTCAGGAAAGATATCGAAAACGATGTCCTGGAGAGAATTAGGAAAACCATGGACGAAATTGAAGCCGACTACAGGACGATTGCAAAAGTCTTCAAGGAAGATTATTCCGTAAAGCACAGGAATTGCGGCGTCGGCGTCCTTACGGCGGACGAAGCATACAAGCTGGGTGCTGTGGGGCCGACATTGCGTGCTAGCGGCATTTCACAGGATATGAGGAAGATAGGCTACGGTGCGTATGGCGACCTCAACTTCGAGCCAGTCGTGGAAAAAGATGGTGACTGCTATGCCAGGACAATGGTCCGCGTCCGCGAAGTTTACCAGTCATTTGATCTCATGAGGCAGTGCATTGACAAGATGCCCGAAGGTCCGGTCGATATGAAAGTTACTGGATTCCCGAAAGGCGAATTCTTCTCGCGTCTGGAACAGCCCAGGGGCGAAGTCGTGTATTATATCAAGGGCGACGGCACGAAGTTCATCCAGAGGTATCGCGTCAGGACACCGACTTTCGCGAATGTGCCACCGCTTGTGAAAATGCTCGGGGGCTGCGATCTTGCAGACGTACCGGTGATCGTACTAACAATTGATCCGTGTATCAGCTGTACTGAAAGGTGACCTATGCCCATTAATCCATTTGTTAAAATGACTGCGACAATTATTAAAAGCCTGTTTTCTCCTTCGGCCTGCAAGATGTATCCAGTTGAAAAACCGGTATTCTACGCCAATACCAGGGGGCATATCGCGATACAGACCGACAAATGCACTCTCTGCACTCTCTGCGCCAAGAAATGCCCGACATATGCGATTATGGTTGACAGAAATGCCAAGCTCTGGAAGATCGAGCGTACAAAATGCATCATGTGCCTTAATTGCGTCTACGCATGCCCGAAGAAATGTCTTACAAATGAAAATCAATACTCTTCTCCTGTCACTGTCAAAACCCAGGAAGTCTTCAATATCACTCCTCCTGCACCTGCACAGGTCGCGGAGCCATGTGGACAGAAAGAGACTACTACATAGTCCTCCGACACGGCTTTTCCGGTTTTTCTCGCATTAAGTATCAGGAGAGTGTAGATTTACCGCATCATGCGGTCAAAACTTGAAATCTCAGCCACTATACCGTTCCGTTCAAAACGGAAAGTAATTGCATTTGGCGCAGATTCCAAAAACACTGTCGCCTTTGCCGACGGAACCAAGATATTTCTCTCTGAAAACCACGGCCCGCTTTCTGATCCGGACTCAGTTTCTGAATTCGAGAATTCGATTAGGATTATTTCAGGAAAAATTAAGCCGGGATTTGCCGCAGTAGACCTTCACCCTGATTATTATTCGACAATATATGGAGAAAAATATTCTGCTGAAAATTCAATCCCTGTCTTCCGCATCCAGCACCATCATGCACATGCCGCCTCATGCATGGCTGAATACGGCCTCGAAGAATCCCTTGCATTAGTCTTCGATGGCACCGGCTATGGCACAGATGGCAATCTCTGGGGCGCTGAGCTACTCCATGTGAATGCCGGAGGTTTTAAGAGAATTGCGACTTTCGCAGCCGCCCCCCTGCCCGGCGGCGACGTTTCTGTCAGGGAACCTGTACGCCAGCTTTTCGGCAGGATATTTTTTTCAAGCTGCCATGACAAACCAAGCTTGGCTAGCTTCTGTCGTACTTATGATTTGAAACCCGATATCGCAAAAGTCTGGCTCAAGCAGCTTGAAAAAAATATAAACTGTCCAAAATCACACTCAGCAGGAAGACTCTTCGACTCAGTCTCGATTCTGCTCGGATGCGCCCCGAAGATTGCCCGAGAGGCTGAAGCCGCAATTAACCTCCAGAAAGCCGCCGAATCCTGCAAAGACAAGCCTGACACTTCTCTTATGCCCTATAAGACACTTGAGCAAGATGGGTTATTCCTTGTTGATTGGTCCCCTATTTTTATTCATAGTATAAATTTTGCGCAGCAAAATTTATTAGCGCTTTCATTCCATTACTCTCTTGCAGATGCGGCAATGGAAATGATCGATTACGGAACTGCGAAATTCGCAACGAGGAACATCGTCATGAGCGGCGGCGTCTTCATGAATAAACTGCTCCTGGGTATCCTCAAATCCAAACTGAATAACTCCAGGCTGAAAGTGTTTTCGCATGAGAAGATTCCGACGAACGACTGCGGAATATCTGTTGGCCAGACTGCTATCGCTTCGCTCAATCAACCGAATATATAATTTCCTTTCTGTGCAATGACGCGAAAGGAAATTACTCCGTCATCTTCACTAGATAATCGATCCAGGCGTCCATGCCTTCGCCCGTCTTGGAGCTAAGTTCGAAGATGAATACGCCTGGGTTGATTTGGCGGATGTATTTCCGCATCATTTTCACATCGCAGTCTATATGTGGAAGAAGATCGGTCTTGGTGATGACCACAAGTTTTGCGGTCGAAAAGATAACAGGATATTTTACAGGCTTGTCCTCGCCTTCCGGGATTGAAAGCAGGGCGATCTTGAAGTCCTCGCCTAGATCGAAGGCGGCCGGGCATACCAGGTTGCCGACATTCTCGAGAAAGAGTATTTTGGTCTTCCTGTCTATAACCTTTGGAAGCGCCTTCGCGACCTGTTCGGCATTAAGATGGCAGGAACTCCTAGTCTCAATCTGGTGGACCTTGGCGCCTTTGCCCTGGAGACGTCTAGCGTCGTTATCGCTTTGGACATCGCCGACTATGACGGCACATGGAACTTTCCCCTTGAGCCGTTCAAGAGTCTTCTCCAACAGCATTGTCTTGCCCGAGCCAGGCGAGGAGATTATATTGACAGCAACGATTCCATTTTTAGTGAAATAATCCCGGTTCATCTCGGCGGCAATGTCATTCTTCTCAAGGACTTTTCTCTCCAGTTCTATTACCCTGCGGCCACTGTCAGCCCCATGTTGGTGGACTGCTCCGCCTTCGGCATGCGAATGATGAGGTTCGCCATGATGATGGTGTGGCGACTTGTCGCCGGTATGATGCGCGTGTTCCGTGCCATCCTCATGGACATGATGGCCGGCTGGCAGGTCATGATGGTGTTCTTCATCGCCGTGAACATGTGAATGCTGTTCGCCGTCATGATGATGGTGCATGCTGCCATCTTCGTGGACATGGTAACCAGCCGGCACCTTGGTCTTCTTTTTCCCCTTAAGGTCTATTTTGATGCTCGAACAACCGCAATCTTTACACATGTTAATGTCTCCCAGTTAAAATATAAAATCAGCCAATCCTTGAAATAATAGCATAAATCATTCCAATTCCATCGACTTTATCTTGAACTCCCTGCCGGATAGCAGCTCCACGTCCAATGAACCGCATTTCCCGCATTTTGCCAGCGGTAAATCTTGAACTGTCTCAATGCCGCAATCCTTGCATTTCACCTTCATCTGAGTCTGTATTATTACAAGCTTGGCGCCTTCGGCAACTGTCCCTTCGGCGGCTATCGGGAACGCGAATTCAAAAGGCTCTTTCTCAACACCTGAATACTTGCCGATTGCGACAGTTATCGAATGCAGTTTCGATGCGCCTTCTTTTTCCATTATGACTGCGATCTGTTCGACCAGCGATGTCGCCATTGAAAGTTCATGCATATTAGCAAATCCTAGGTAGGAGTTCTCCGCGAGGCAGGTCAACGAGTCTCAGTCCTCCATTACTCGTCTTCATTATTACCTTCCCCTCCTTGTCCGTGACAGTTCCAATAATTACGGCATTCTTCCCTTCCGGCATCTTCCTCCACTTAGAAACTATACCGTCGGCAGCCTTTTCAGAACAAATCATTATTACCCTGCCCTCGCATGGCGAATGCAGAAGATCAAGTCCGAGCATTTCCGAAACCGCCTTTGCCCCGGTGGAAAATGGAATCTTGTCCTCCTCAAGCATAATGCCGTATTTTCTTCCTGAAACTATCTCATTGAGAACGGCCGCAAGTCCGCCACGCGTAGGATCGCGCATGAACTTGACATCCCCTTTGAAATGATGCGCCGCCTTGACAAGCTTCTGGACAGTTCCAAGATCGCTTATCGGGCCGTTTCTGATTTTAATCCCCTCCCTTATGCAGAGGACTGCGGTCCCATGGTCTCCGATGTTACCGCTTGCAATCACCTTGTCACCCTTCCTGATCCTGCCTTTGCCAAGGGAGAAGTTTTCATATGGCCGGCCAATGGCGCTAGTGTTGATATAAATTTTATCGCACTGGCCTTTGGGGACAACCTTTGTGTCACCGGTAACCACTCGTATCCCGCATTCATCCGCTGATTTCTTGACGGCATCAAGTATTTTTTCAAGAAGCGACATTTCCAGTCCTTCTTCGAGTATCAGGCCGAGTGACAGGAACAAAGGCTTGCCACCGGCTACTGAAATATCGTTCACGGTACCATAGATACATATGTTTCCGATATTGCCGCCCGGGAACTCTACCGGATGGATCACAAAGCTGTCAGTAGTGTATACAATGCTTTTTGCTCCGACATATGGGACGGTTGCGGCATCAGGAAGATCCCTGAGCGGGCCTCGCCCAAAACGCGGCAATATCTGGCTACTTATCAGCTCAGAGGAAAGCCTGCCCCCTCCGCCATGCGCTATTAGTATCCTGTCTTCCATGTTCAAACCTCGCTGTTAAGATTCTGTATGTTTGTTTTCGGCATATTTCCTGCTGAAATCCATTACCGGATTGGTGCCATCGGGCTTTCTCAGATCCTCTTTCAGGAAACGGATGAATTCGGAAAGCCTCTCCCGGATCTCCGGATCGATCACGTGTTCGACCTTGCACGCGATATCATTTGCGTTCTCGGTAGAGCATCCGAGGATCTCATGATAAAATTCGGCCAGGACTTCATGACGCCCATGGAGTTCCCTGGCTATCTCCTCGCCTGCAGGTGTCAGGGTTATTGTTTTCCTGACTGTGTAGTTGACAAATCCCATCGATGTAAGGATCTGCATGGCCTCTGTGACTGACGCCATCTTCACGTGCAGTTTCTGGGCAATAGCCTTGACATGGGCATGCTCGTGGGCGAGACAGAGCGAATATATCGTCTCAATGTAGTTCTGCTGGTTGAGAGTCAGTCCTGGATTTTTATCAGCCATGGCACTTCCTATTAACTATATTGTCAGCTTACAAGTATCGAGTTTAAAGTTACATGCTTCCTGTCATTCCCCCCGGATCTTAGCCTTCTCGGCTTCGCATTTCTCCTTCAGTGAAGATATCCCTGAAGCAGTCTGCTTCCCTATTTTTGACACTTCCTCATCATTCTTGGCTTTCCTGATCCTGTCTTCGCAGGCCAGCTGTTCCTGCGCGATTTTCGACTTATACTTTGATTCAATCTCGGAAATCGCCTTCTTCTGTTCCTCTGTAAGCTTCTTCACGGGACCGCCAAGTCTTTCCATCGCCAGTTCAAATGAACTTTTCATAATTAATTTTCTCCGATAATTGATGAACGCTATGGACCGATTTGCATAAACGGCTCAACTATTTGACAAGAAAATAGAACATCAGCGCATTCAAAACAAGTCCATGCGTGATTTTTCCATACTTTACAAGCTTCAACACCTTTTCAACAGGCACCAGTTCCGTCTCTATGTCTTCGCAGTCCTCCATGGCCGTTTCAGACAGCTTTTCAGCGTTTTCAACCAATACCGTGTAGCAGTTGTTGTCCTGCAGGGCCGGGTTCGGGTTGACAACACCTATGATTCTCGGATTCCTGCCGGAATATCCGGTTTCCTCCAGAAGTTCCCGCTGGCCGGCAAAAACAGGATCGGGATCGGTCGAGTCAATCAGGCCTCCGGGTATTTCAAGTTCCAGCTTCCTGTTCCCGTGACGGTACTGGCGTATCATTACCATCTCGTTTTCCGCTGTTACAGCTACAATGTTTACCCAGTTCCCGAACTTGAACTTGTAGAAATCGCCCCTCCTGCCAGTCCGCGGGCATTCGGAACTGTCGACATGCACATCGAAAATCGGCGTGCTCAGGATCTCTTTTGTGGAATGGATTTTCCAAGGCTTGTGCTTTTTCATTCTGCTGCTATCCCAAGGATGATTCGGATTCATGGCATGTACGTGACGTTATGGCCGGGGATTCCAAGGGGGGGGGAATCCGTTTTTTATTTCTTTTTCATTGCGTCAATAATTGGTTTCAAGGCGCCCATGAAATCAGCGAATTTCGCGGAAGGTATCTGTTGCGCCGCATCGCTTGACGCATTTACGGGATCGGGATGCGTCTCCACGATTATTCCGTCCGCGCCCACAGCCACTGCAGCACGTGCAAGAGGAAGCACGAGGTCCACTTTTCCAGCGGCATGGCTAGGATCGACAATGACCGGCAGATGTGTCTCCTTCTTAGCAACCGCGACGGCTCCGAGGTCAAGCGTGCTTCTTGTGGCAGTCTCGAATGTCCGGATACCGCGTTCGCACAGGATCACGTTTGGACATCCATGGACTACGAGATATTCCGCGGCTGAAAGCCATTCCTCGACCGTCGTCGCCATCCCCCTTTTCAGGAGAACCGGACGACCAGCGTTCGCGACATGTTCAAGCAGATGATAGTTCTGGCAGTTCCTGGCTCCTATCTGCAGGCAGTCGGCAACTTCAGCAACCTGTTTTACGTGTGTGACGCCAAGCACTTCGGTGACAACCGGTATGTTGAACTCCTCCTTGACTTCCTTGAGAAGTTTCAACCCTTCCTCGCCAAGTCCCTGGAAATCGTACGGGGATGTCCGGGGCTTGAAAGCTCCGCCACGGAGGATTTTCACACCGGAGGTCTTTACATCTTTCGTGACCTGGCGCAGCTGTTCCCTGCTCTCGATAGCGCATGGACCTGCGATGACCTGGAAATTGCCGGCGCCGATCTTTTCAGAACCAATCATTACGATGCTGTCCGCCTCATGATATTCACGACTGGCGAGCTTGTATCGTTTCTGGATTGGAATCACGTCTTCCACACAGGGGAAGGACTTGAATATCTCCAGTGAACGGTGGATTTTCTCGTCGCCTACCGCACCTATGACAGTATGCTCTACGCCCCTGATTACACGCGGCTCATAGCCAAGCTGCACGATCATGTTTGAAACTTCATTTATTTTCTCTTCAGGAGTATGCGGCTTAAATACGATTATCATTTAGGAACTCCATAGTTATTCAATTGGATATAAAAAAGGAACTTTAAATTAAAAAACCTGGCAAAAGCTATTGTTTTTTGGTAAACTCATTGGCATAGTATGGCCGTAATTTCTTTACTTTCAACCCGAATCCGGTAAAAAGCATGGCTAAAGAAAAAATCCTCGCGGTGCTCGATATCGGCAGCAATTCGAACGTGCTGCTTGTAGCTAAATGCTACTCTAACGGGACTATCGAGCCTATCAATGAAGTTTTCGCCATCACCCGTCTTGGAAAAGGCATCACGCACACCGGCGTACTGTCCCCCGAAGCCATGCAATATGCCCTCGACGTATCAAAGGAGATGCAGGACATAGCCATCAATGAAGGCGCAGAAGACCTCATCATAACCGCCACCAGCGCTGTCAGAAATGCCCAGAACAAGAGCGAATTCCTTGTCAAATGCCATCAGAAGCTGAACATCTTCCCCCAGGTCCTCAGCGGCAAGGAGGAAGCGAAATTCACATATCTTGGCGCAACTTACGAAATTGAATCCGAAAGCCCTCTTCTCACCATCGACATCGGCGGAGGCAGCACGGAAGTCGCGTTCGGCACCAAGAACATAATGGTCGGAGCCCATAGCATGAACATGGGATGTGCCGCCATATCCGAGATGTTCAACATAGGAAAAGGCGAATGGATTCCCCAGCGGATCGCGGCTAAGCGCTATATCAAGAAGAACCTCTTTACCATTGTCGACGATGTCCATTCATGGCTCTCAAGCAGAAGTCCGGTCGCCGTACCGCCGCTGGCGATGACGACCGGACTTCTGCTTGAGAGCCATGAATGGACATCGTCGACAATGGTAAAGAGGTTCTTCTTGATATAGCGCTTAGCCGCGATCCGCTGGGG